>CAKRKK010000017.1 GCA_934358235.1 uncultured Lachnospira sp. | reverse complement strand
GCCACGGGTAGTTACTATCTGCTTATCTTCTGCTTCTGTATCACACACATATACATTAGTACTATTATCACGTACATAATCGAGGACTATTGGATGGAAGTTATTTTCTTCCCCATACTTAAGGAAGTCCTCCTTAGAATAAACTATATTCATAATTCTTATTCTGTCTAATACTGCCGCATCAAATTCTCTGGCGGTTTCATTATATTCAGGCGGATTGCTGCACAATACCATTACCCAGCCCTCTGGAAGCTTATGATTACCAATACACTTATTCTGTAAAAATGCAAGCATGGGTGCCACAAGTGCCTCACTCATAGATGCAAACTCATCAATAAGCAGTATCCCCTCCTTCTTCTGTGAAGCATTAATCTTTACAATCTGTGCAAGTATATCTGGCATTGTATATTCTGTGCTCTTCTCTCCATTCACTTCGGTGATAACTGGAAGTCCCAGTACTGAATTACGTGTATGATGTGTAAGAGAGGTTGCTATAAACTCAAGCCCAAGCTCCCTTGCTATCTGGCCTACCATTTCAGTTTTTCCTATTCCGGGTGCACCTATAAGATAGAACGGATTCTTCTTATTCTCAGGTATTATGTATTCTCCATTTTCATCCTTCATCATATATATATTGATACTGTCCTTTATTTCCTTCTTTGCCTCATTTACTGTATAATCCATATTCATAAGCATTCCCTTCTACCGCCTCTGCGGTTTTTCATCCTTCATCTATATTGCTAATGTATTATATTCCCTATGCGCTCTGCTTCTTCATTTTAAGCACCTCAACCCAGTCGGGTATTACACTATAATTATTCGTTTTATCTCTTTCATAGTTAGCATAAGTATCATTATCAAGAACAAAATACGTCTTGAAATTTCTAGGTGCTTCATTTGGATAATCTCCATATCCATCGGTCAGGTATATCAGGCAGTCTACCTTATCATTATTATCTTCAAGCTCCTTTATATAATCAAATACTGGTATGAAGCTCGTGCCACCCCAGCCCATCATACGTGTACCCTTGTCAAAGTCAGCGGCTGTCGGAAAATTCCTGACATTTTTATAGGTATCAACCTGCTGTATCTGTGCATCACATTGTAAAACCACGAATTTCTTAAAGTCAAAACGTGAAAGGCTCCTGAATAATTCCTTTGTTTCAGCTAAGAACTGCTCCATTACATCTCCATAACAGCTTCCGCTTGTATCAATCGCAAGCACAATAGTATTCATCTTTATATTCTCGGATTCTGCCTCTGGCTCTATAAATGCCACATCCTCATACATGCTCATCCCCCATGAATACATAGCTTTATCAATGCTTTCCACATTTTCCTTAGCTGTTTCCCTCAGCTTAAAAAACCTTCTTATGGTACTCATATAATCTATCTGGGCGTTATTATTTGCCTTGACTACTTCTTCCTCTCCACCAGCATCTAACCCATACTGCTCCTTGCCACCTTTTCCGCCAGTAAGTACCTGCATCAGATAATTGCCATCCTTTGAGCCTCTGCCATATACAAGATTGCACATATTATCCCAGAACTGCTTCACCTTTTTATTTCTTTCTTTATTGTCGCTCTGTCCTCCACCCTGTTTTTTATCATAATCAATCTCTATAAGTGTATGGAACCTTCTGTTTCTGGTCCATACCTTATAATCATCCCAGGTAAGATATGCCGCTGTTTTTCTTGTTGCATCCTTAAGGCTTTTACTGCTATTAACTTTTCTGTACATGCCACGGAGGCTGTTTTTTGACATATCACCAAGCAGAGAATAAATATATGAAGAACTCGCATCCCTTTTACTTCTTATATTCATTTTGTTCATAAATGAACATACCTCACAATCCATAAGTATGTGCATTAAGGGATTTCTTTCGTACTCCTCAGCCTTCGTATAATGCTGTAAAAGTCCATGCAGCATTATATGAACATACGCATACTCTACCTCTTTCATATTCTTCTGTCTTGCCATCTTCACCATTATCTTTGGCGAATAAAATATGTTAATTCCATCTGTTTCCAACAGAATATCCTCCATTACAGGCACGAATTTCATTGAAAATATCAGAGCATAAAGAACAGGATATTTAGCTCCCAGCTTTTTTTTCATAAGACTTATTATTTCCTCTGCCCTATCCTGATTCTCCTGCTTTCCTTTAGCCTCGTTTATTCCTTTTTTATCCTGTATCTCTATCTCTACCTTCATATAATCCTCTTTTCTGCACTCACTTTTAATCACTAACAGTCTGATGCTGGTTGCACACACCAAGCCTGTATATAAGTACTATCCTTGTTATTTATAGGCAAGCACCGTCATTAGTGGAACTGCCTTATTCAGTCCTTCCTTTCTTACATACTCAAGTGCTTTATCACCTACCTCCTTAGGAAAGAAGCCTGCCTTAAAGGCTTTAAGAAGCATATCCTCACTACACTCAGTCAATATTTTCTTCTGGAAGCCATATAAATTCTTAGGTCTTTTTATTGTTACGCTGCTTTCCTTCCATACCTTTTCTAGCCGCTCCAAATAATCATCTTCATCCGGAATTTCAAACTCATCCCATTCACCAACCCCAAAATGATGACAAACACCACCTTGTATTCCTACTCTTGGCCTTAATGAACCTGTAATTTTCTTATAATCCTGTATATCTATAAAGATACTTCCCTGAGGGGATATCTTATTCTTATAAAATAAAAGCATCGTTATAAAGCTATGTGATATAACTGTTCTATCATCTACACACATTTTTATGAATTCTTTTTTTGCATCAATATTATTATCAAGTTCTTTGATGAAGCCCTTTATTCTCTGTTCATATAAGTCACATTCTCTTTTTGATAAAGCCATGCAATTATTCGTACTACCGCTCTTTCTGCTGTAAGCTTCAAGGTTATTCTCCCATAAGCGGTTAAGAATTCTAAAGTATTGTACCGGCTTTAATTCATGTCTGATTTCTTCAATTTCTTCATCAAAGATTTTTATTTTTTCTTTGACTATTTCTTTCTGTAAGGCTATGTTCTGCTTATTTATAACGATTGACACCTCTTCATCATTAAGCCATGGTGTATCAGAAAACACCTTGCTATTAAGTTCCTTAAGCTGTCCAAGCCTTTTATTGTAATACAATGTATTATCAATCAGTGTATCAGCATATATATTTTCTAATATGTACATATCTGACTTAATCTTTGCGGCTGAAATCTTCTCTTTGCCCGCATTCTTTACTTCATCTGCTTTCTTTTCATACCTGTTTACAGCTTCAAACAGACAATCTTTAACAACTATAAATGCATTAGTCGTACCATAGATAGATGATACATATTCAATGATGTCATCTATAATATCATTGTATATATCAGGCATTTCATTTTTCACCTGAAGCGCTGCTTTTTCTTTCAGCTCTGTGTAATCAAGCAGATTTATAGCCCTCTTTATCATTTCTCTCGCCATATCCTGGTCACGCTTATTACTGTTCCTGTATTCATTTACAATAATATCTGTGACTATATCATGCGCAGCCTTGCCTTCCAGCTCCACTGGAAATAGTATATATGTAAGCAGATTCATATTATCTACTTCATAAATACAGCTATTATCACCTCCGAAGGCAGGAATTCTGTTTCCAATGATTACTGACAGTACCGGACCATTACCTGCCAATATACTGTTTCCATATCTTTTTCTTGTTTCTATAAGCAGGTCCTTATCATCCATAATAGCTGCTGCCATCATAATCGGAATACTATATTCTATGCGTATCTTTTCATCAGTATATTTATCTGACCACCTCACATCGCGATCTAATAAGACCATTCCCTTAAGATTATAATAATTGGTCTTATCAACCTCCAAAACATCTGGAAATTTGGTATTTCCACACTCTCCAAGATAATAAGCCTGAATCTGTTTCCAGCTTTTCTTACTTATGTCAGACTTTATAAGATTGATGATTTTATATACTTCACTGATTCCATTTATATTGTTTGTATACGATGAACTAAACAACTCCTCCATAATGTTTTACACCTTTCTGCTTCTTAGCAATATTATTAGTTTTCCCTGTTGCCAGAATAAACAGATACTACTGCTAAGAAGCTATTCTTACAGGTTAACTGAGTACTTTATCAACAACTCCATATTCTGCTGCTTCTGCCGCCGTCATCCAGTTATCTCTTTCCGTATCCTTTACAAGCTTTTCATAAGGATGACCGCAGTTATCTGCCAATATACTGTTTAACATATGCTTCGTCTGCTTAATATGCTCTGCTGCAATAAGCAGCTCCGAAGCCTGCCCCTCCATACCACCTGAAGGCTGATGAATCATAACCTCTCCGTGTGGCAGTATGAATCTTTTTCCCTTTGCACCTCCTGATAATATAACTGCTCCCATACTAGCTGCACGTCCTAAGCATACTGTACTTACATCAGGCTTTATAAACTGCATAGTGTCATATATTGCCATGCCTGCACTCACAGAACCTCCGGGACTGTTAATATATAATGAAATATCTTCATCGCTTTCTGCCGCAAGCTGTAGAAGCTGTGCAACAATCGTTGCTGACATATCATCTGTCACCTCTCCTACAAGATGAATAACTCTGTTTGAAAGATTGCTTGAAAATACATCATTGCCTCTGCCATTCTGATCATAAAATACTGGATTAATTACCATAATTACTGCCTCCTTAACAACTTCCTTTTCTATGTATTCCGTATCTGTATTCCTTATGCGTATTGCGTATCTGTTATCCTATAACTGACTTTGCTGTGCTGCTGCAATTAAAGCCAAATAATCTGCTGTTCTTCTTTTCCTGTGCCTCAAGGCGGTTTATTGCAGTGCTCATAATTTCTTCTGTAATCTTACGGTCACTCTTTTCTTTTTTGTTTCTGGCACCTGCGTGCTTTAAGCTAAGAGCTGTTATGCCTGACTCTACAAGCTTTCTTACATCTCGTGCATTGCCAAAGTTCTTATCCTTCATGCGTGCATTCATATACTCACTAAATGATGCTTTACAGGAAGCTCCAAGCTCATACCCCTTTTCTGTAAACATATCCTTTGCTATACACCACAGCTCATCCATTGTATAGTCCTTGAAATATACAAGCTTTGATATTCTTGACTTTAAGCCATCATCAAGCTCTAAGAAATCTGCAACCTCCCTTTCATACATGGCAAATATTACTGTTACATCAGGATATAATTCCATATATCTTATAAACTCCTTCATTGCCTCTGCAGTATAATCACCTGTTCTGCTATTAAGGAAGAAACCTGCCTCATCCACAAAAAGTATTCCGCCCCTTGATTCCTCAAAGCACTTGCTTACAAGTGGAGCTGTATGTCCTATGTACTTTCCTATAAGATCCTTTCTTGAAACTGATTTAAACTTCGCACTACTTACACCATTTTCTGATAATATGCCTGCAAGCAGTCTTGCACCTGTTGTTTTGCCAGTTCCCGGATTGCCGTAGAATATCATATTACTGTGTGTACAATTAAGCTTATCATTTACAGCAGCCTCTTTTTCAAGTGCCACATATTCTGCTGCCGCATTCTTCATATCAGCTAAGCCCACCATCTTTCTTAGCTGTGTGCTGTAACTTGTACTGTTTAATTCAAGCTCATTAAAATCAGCCCTTCTGATAATCTCTCCTAACTTATCCTTATCCTCTGCTGCATTCTTTCTGGATACAGCCTTATCAAGAAACCAGGCAAGCTTCTCCTCACTTAATTCATCTGCTGTCTTTTTCTTTACTGCCCTTACAAATATCTCACTACTCATCCCTTTTTCCCATGCATATCCCTGTGTACTCATAAGCTCATCGGTAAACTCAACATAGTATGAATCCTTCATACTATCCACAAGCCACACATCTGAATTGTTATTTATACACATATTAAGCACCCATGGTCTTGATAACTGTTCCTTTGTTATATGAATAAACTTAACTTTACATTTAACTGTCTGTATTCCTTCTGTCTTAGCATATACATCCTTCTCATTTTCAAGTCCCTGAAAGAACACATATTCTGACGATAGTATTTTCCCTAATGGGAACATATACTTCATATCCTGCATGCTCTCTGGAACAATAATATTATTGAAGTCCACGAGCGTACACTCATTATTAACACTATCACGGCTATCCTCATCTTCTTCAAAATAATATTCCAGCTCACTGTAATCATCATCTTCATCATTTCCAAGAAGATTAAGTGTATATGCAGCACAGGCTGCTGTCTTATAGGCTATGTTAAGGCTGTCCGTTACTATAAACACAACTGACGATGCTGGAATTACATTATCTGATATATCTGTGTTCTTATTAGCACTCTCATTCTTAGCTATAAAGCTCTTAACATAATCCATTATCTGTCCTACATAAGGTATATGACCGGCCTCCCAGTTATACTTCTCATTATACTTATTGACAATGCAGAGTCCCTTCTTTATATCACTATCCTTCTGTAAAGCTCTGCTGATTTCTACTACTGGTACCTTCTTTTTCATCTCTTCTACAAAACTCATATTAAGCTCCTTCCTACACACGCTTTTATTTCTGATACTCTGTTATTTAATTCCATATATGTGCTTTAAGCTCTCCTGCTGGCATACTATCATCTGATGCTATCGCGAATATGCTTTTAGCTGATATATCCTCTGTTATATGTTCAAGATAATCATTAACCTCACCTAGTGATGCATTGCATTTTATAAATATTATTGTTGTTCCTGTCAGCTTCTTATGTGTCATATCCTTAAGTGCAGCTACGATATTTCTCTCATTGCGAAGCTCATAGGTTATACGCCCATTTGTTTCCCTGATATTGGTAAGTGCAATACTTACATCTTCATAATCGACTGATAATATCTGATTTACCCTGCCTTCTATGAATTCCTTCATAGTACTTACCATTCCCATTCTTTCTTCTGGTCTGCAGATGGTATCTGCAAGCTCCTGATATATAGAAACCATACACACTCCTTACTGACATATTTCTTAACTATGCCGCTTTTGTTTTTCATTTATGAGTTTATTATAAGGCCACTTTTATAATATAATTTTGTCACTTTTGTCTATTTGCAATCATATTATACAGATTATGAATTGACTAAGGCTTATACGCGCATAAGCTAAGGTCACTCCTGCCTCACTTATTATAAAAGGCTCATATATAATAAACGCAGTATTACAATATACTATCCATAAGCCAAATAACAGAAAGTGCTGCTTTAAAACAGCACCATTAATTATCCAGGCGGTTCCTGAACCGTTTATCGCTGATAAAACCATTTATCGCTGATAAAAACGTTTATCGTTGATAAAACCGTTTATCGTTGATAAAAACGTTTATCGTTGATAAACGGGGATATTAATGATATATTGGTACTAATATAATGCAGCAGCAAACGTGCTTAAAACGTATATGGATGCAAACACGTTGTACGCAGAAAATGTGCAAATTAAGGAGGTATGGTGTGAAAAATAAAAGTGAAAGTAATATTAAGGAAAAAAGAGAAAAACAGCCTGAAAGGGTGGGAAAACGTCCTAGCAATCTTCCTATGATAAGCAAGGAGCTGTCCGCCTACATAATATACATCCTGAAAAAATATTCTTCCTATGACCATCCCTTAAGCAAATCGGATTTACTAAAGAAAATAACCTCTGAACCTATGAAGCTTTTTGCTAATGAAACTGAGGAACTTAATATATGTGCTGCAACTATACTAAATCATCTTGATTCCCTTTATGAATTATCTGCTCCTTTCGATTACAACAGCTATAATCCTGGCAGAGAACTGATGCTTCAGCTATATGGTGGTGTTATTATGAAGTTCTTTAAGGATGAAGAAAACTCCACGCGCGCAAAGCCGAAGTTTATACAATGTCACGAGGCTATGTTAAACGAATATGAGGAGCTGGATGAAAGTGATGAGGATTACGAGGAAAATGCTGGTATCCGTAAATCAAATAAAAAGACCTATTATTACTTTAAATCCATATTTACAGAAGAAGAGCTTCTTATTATGGAAAGCTGTATAGAAACCAATCCTTATCTTTCAACTAATGATAACCGAAAGCTTATAGATAAGCTTCACGCAATATTACCTAATGACATTATTGCAGGCTATGATAAGGATCTTAATAAAAGTAGTTCCTTTAATCAGCATATATCAGATACTTCTGCAAAGCTGCTGGGAAACATAACTACACTCACACAGTATATAAGAGCTGATTACCAGATTGAAATTAATTATGGAAAGTATATTTTTAATAACAAGCTCAAGCAGCCTGAGCTTAAGTCCAAGAAAGGGATAAACAATTGGCAGCGTATTGATCCTGTTGCTATCATACAGGCTAATGGTTTCTACTATCTTATAGCACATACTGATAAATCAAAGTCTGCTGATGATGTTATAGCTTACAGAATTGACAGAATTATAGATATAAATGCACATACAGATCCAGTATCCGGAAAGCTTCTTACAATCAAAAAGGATATTATAGCTTATAAGGAAAAGTTCTCAGCTATTGATTACCTGAAAACACATCCTGTTATGTATGCTGGTAATAAAACTGATATCCGGCTTCTGGTAAAGGATTCTAAGGAATTTCCTGTTATCAACTCACTTATTGATACATTTGGTACTGATATCAGGCTTTACCCATTAAGTGAAGCTGAGGCTCAGAATTATCTTAAAAGTTCGCTTTCTGAGCTGGAGGATAAAGGTGAACGCTGGTATAAGGTCCACCTTAATCATTCCATTGATGGCACTATACTATGGGCTAAACAGCATATAGAAAGTGCACGTATATTATCACCTGATAAGGCTGCAGACGAGCTTATTAAGGCTGTCACCGCCGGACTTGAATTATACAGAATGTAGCAACAAAAGAGCAGCCTGTATAGCAGTTCTGCATTTTACAGGCTCTGCAGCTCTTATGAAACTCTTCCATATATATGTGATAACTCCTCTGTATATTCTTTATTATCTGTTTTTGAAAGAATATACAGAAGATTATCATCTATATTAAGCTTCCTTACAAAATAATCCTTGACCTTATTATCTCCTATTTCATTCATGTAATTAATTACATTGCTGACTTTCGTATCCTGCTTATGTAATGCTTCCTTTAACTTTTCCTGCATATCAGCATAATATTCACGCATAACCTTTAATACAAGTTCATTACCCTTTTCCTTATTGGAACCATCCTTCTTTTTGAGGTTTATTAATTTGTAAATGTCTTTAATCATTTTCTCCTCATCATAATTATCATTTGCATTCTTAAACACCTTTGGATAATATTGAGTTGTATACCCCTGAACTGCATACCCTAATCTTGACTTTATTACATCCTCCATAATATTGTCTGCGTTATATAAAGTTTCATACAGATTGTCACCATCAAGCAGGTTCTGCCATTCGTCTATCCACTTATCAAGATACTCCATTAACTGCATATTGATAACTGTCTTACCAGCCTCTGCTGATAACTGGTTAATGATAAGATCTGATATCTGAAGCTTTTTGTTAAATTCAAAATCACGCATTCTTGCTACATTTTTATCGATATTTATTCCATTTATAATGTTACTTATATCCTGCGACTTAAAGGCTGACATACTAAGCATATAGTAATTATAGAAATCTCCTGCTATTTCTGGTGACTTAATAAACTGATATATGAGTGCATCTGTTACTTCAAGTCCCAGCTTTTCATACCCATAAAGACATTGTGAAAGATTCTCCCAGCCTCTTGTTGTAACAATCTGCTGTTCATCACCATTCTCCTCACATACATATACATTCCTGCTATTATTGTTTACATAGTCAATTACCGCTGGATGCATGGCAGTCTGTCTTGCATATAGCATAAAATCTTCTTTGGAATATGCTACATTTATGATACGGACTCTGTCCATAACTGCTGGACCGAACCTTCTGGCCGTTTCGTTGTATTCAGGCGGATTGCTGCATAATATAAGCACCCAGCCCTCTGGAAGATAATGATTTCCAACACATTTGTTCTGAAGAAACGCAAGCATAGGGGCAACAAGTGCTTCGCTCATTGATGCAAACTCATCGATTAACAGAATTCCCTCCTTTTGTCCAGCCTCATACTTCTTCATAACCTGTAGGATTATATCTGACATTGTATATTCTGTACTCTTTTCACCATTAAAATCTGTAATAACCGGAAGTCCCAATACCGAATTTCTTGTATGATGTGAAAGTGATGTTGACATAAAACCTATTCCAAGCTCATCAGCAATCTGTGCTGCCATTTCTGTCTTACCTATTCCGGGAGCACCAACCACATAAAAGGGATTCTTCTTATTTTCTGGCAAAATATATTTTCCAGACTCGTCCTTCATCATATATACACTGATACTGTTTTTTATTTCTTTCTTTGCACCATTAATTGTATATTCATATCTTTCCATACTCATTTCTCCTTTTTTCTCGCACATTTCATATTTATAATTATTTATATTCATTTATTTTTTTACTATTTAACCATATAAGATAAGGCAGCTTATCCTTTTTATTGTTTTCCCTGGCATGCGCTAATGCCTGCTCTATAACTGCATCCGGATATAATCCTGAATTTACTGCCTTTTCAAATATTTCCTCTGTACCCTCATCTATAATATCCTTCTGATATTTATAAAGATAGGATTCCTTTTTGATTACTATATTACATTCCTGCCATACTCTTAATATTACATCCTTGCGTTTTTCTGTTGTGCTATCAATATAGCTCTGATATGGAATACATGAATCATCACTATGTGGAACCCCCATATTAGCACACTCTTTAATATTGATTGTAAGCTCTCCCTTTGGTGAAAGTTCATTTTTATAAAACATAAGCTGGTTAATGCAGCCATTGTTATATACATTAATCAAGCCCTCACATTTATTCTTAATACCGGGTTTTCTTTTGTCTAGCAGCTTCATTTCCTCTTTTATTGTTTTCTCATAATTAATGAATATCTTTTCTTTACATAATCTGTCTTTCCTCGCTTCATCTGTTTCTTCTGCAAAGGGATTAACTATCACATAGCTTTCGTCTTTTCTTGCATATAATTTATCCCACAATTTAACAAGTGTCTTAAAATACATCTCTTCATCAAGCTTATCTGATATATCCTTTAACTCTGCTTTGAAATATTCGTATTTTTCTACATAAGTGTTATATTCCTGCTTTTCTTCCTTTTGATTTCTTTCATTTATCTGCTCTGTAATCTCATCATTACCATATACTAATGTATTCCATTTTTCTTTATCCCATTTATTTTCATCCTCGACAGGATAACGTACAAGATTACCTGCTACAAATCCTCTTTGATAAGTCACTTTAGCTACATTACTATATCTTGCAGTATATGAATATGTAATATCCAGAAGCTTGTTTATATACCGGGTTATGTTTTGTTCCTCTTCCTCCTGTTTTCTTCTTGCCATTTTACTTCCTAATGCCATACTTAATGCCATATTTTTATATTCCTCCTCTTATGAAACCATCCTTTACCAATTCATATGGACAATCCATATACTGCATACAGCTTACATTTTTAACAATATCCTCATATATCTGTGACGCGTATTTTCTTAAAGCTTCAATCGCTGTACTCTTATAATCATCATATATAAGACAATTTATTGATTTTACTATGCGCTCCTGATAACAGCGTTTATAATCCGAAAACACATCTTCCTGTAATCCCCTGTACTCCTGTGCCATCATAAGTAACAGCTCTTTATTGAACTCTTCCTCCTTCTGTCTCCATAATACATATCCTAGTAATTCCTCTAATGCTATTTTTATAATATATTCTGCTCCTATACAGCTAAATATATCCTCGAAGCTGTTTCTTGGTATGACATTCTTTATCGTAATTACTTCGTCATCACTCAGATAAGTTGTTCGTATTTGAACATCACCTAATATTTTAAAATTTCTTTCTCTGCTTAAATACTTTATAACTTCAATATCCTTCATAATCAGGGCTGCCTGCATTACAGTAAGGTTATATCTTATAAATGTAACCTGATTCTCATTATCATTTTTTTCAAGTACGATATTTCCTTCAACCTTTTTTCCCCTGATATAGCTTCCACGTACGCCATCACTTTTCTTTTTACTTTTTCTTTTCTTAGCTTCGGTCTTACCTTCTTCTGTATTGCCTGCATCAGCTTCTTTCAGGTTTCTCTGTGCTTCTATTTCTTTCTTTATATTATCCCAATGGTTATCCCTTATATCTGCTTCAACACGTTTGATAGTACGATACTGTTTATCAAGTATATAAGCATTTCCATCCGTTGAATCTATTATCATCTGTTATTTCCTCCCTGACACCTTTTATTTATTTCTTTAATGCTAGTATATACAGTTTTTCCTAATATAATTTATTCACTTTTGCACTTTAAGGCAGGAAATAACCTGTTTCACTACTACGTTATAATACAGCCTCTTTATATCACCAGCTCAATAAAAAAAGGCTTAATCCGTAAACCTAATTTACGAATCAAACCTTTTATCCCTGATATCATCATTATTCATCATTATATAAGATTATCTAACGGAACCATATTTATATCTATGCTTCCATTACTATGTCTGGTTATAAGCATTCCACCTCTCTGGCTATGTCTCTTTGCAATGCCCTTATATCCCATATAATCAATAGACATTCCATAAGTCATCTGTATTCCCTTATAAACAAGTGAAAGTGTATTAAGATGATCGTGTCCACAAAACATCCATTTGATAACACCATTATCCACTGCCTTATTAAAAAATGTACCCTCATACCTTGGAATTCCAAAGTGCTCATCAAACTCGCCTATATTGCCATGCTTATAGATGACACTCTTATCTCCAAGCTTTAACTTCTCATAGGCCTCCTTGAATTCATTTACCGGTATATGAAAGAATGCCATTGCCTTAATATCCGGATTATCCTTTTTTAAAGCTGTAAGCCTGTCCATGCACCAGTCTGCCTGATCCTCGTGTATGCAGTCAAAACCGCTGTAAAACCATCCGCCTTCACCATACATATTAGAATCGAGTAGCACAAGCGGAAGCACTACTCTGCCAAGACTATCTGTAAGATTGATAAAATAATTGCCAACTCCGTATATATCAGAATTTCCTTTAGTAAATATACTGTATTGGCCATTACTATATATATCAGCAAGTCTGTCCTTATTATACTTTGAAAACATCTCGCAGTCGTGATTACCATATACCAATGCATACGGAATGGCAAAGCTATCCATAAACTTAATCAATATCTGGGCCT
This sequence comes from uncultured Lachnospira sp., assembly GCA_934358235.1. Classification (GTDB taxonomy): domain Bacteria; phylum Bacillota; class Clostridia; order Lachnospirales; family Lachnospiraceae; genus Lachnospira. Next base: position 5,922 of record CAKRKK010000017.1, on the reverse strand, counting down.
GTTTTTTATTATTCATCGTTCCTGCTTTAGGAAGGAATGGAAATATTGAATCCCCTGTCAGCACAATAAGATCCGGCTTTGTTTTCTTAACAAGCCTGTTTACTGCTCTTAGTGCAAGTCTGTCTTTTTTTCTTGAAAATATGCCAAATCCAAGATGAAGGTCTGTAAGCTGAAGTATTTTAAAATCCTTATCTGCATTTATCTTAAACGTAAAGGTTTCATTATCTGTCTGTTTAAAATTCGCTGATTTATACATACATTCTTCCTTCCTGCGCGTTTTTCTATGCGTTTTTTAATCAGCTAAGTGGTATAAGTGCTCCAATAGCTGATATTACTGTTGATATAACCATAAGCACCTGAAACGGCACCGTTCCAAACACTCCACATATTGGACTGCTGCCAGCCTTTTTTCTTGATCTGCCATAGGTAAGCACCAGCATAATGCTTACTAACACGACAACTCCACTCATTATTCTAGTCAGTACTATAAAGCTGCTTACACCAAACATCGCAAATAATATACATGGAATAGTTGCTATAAGCCAGCTTAACCTGTTGCCTATTCCCGTCTGTTCGTGAACTACATCTCTTAGTGCCAGCGTATTAGACCAGAAGGTGGTAAGCAGGGCGAATAAAGAAAATATACCAGCAAGTACTACTGCCCACCTTCCTATGCTGCCGCCAAGCTGCATATATGCAAGCTCTTTATCAAGTGCTCCCTTAGTTCCAAGAAGTACTGTAAGGGTAACAACTAACACCAATAAAGATGAAAGTCCGAAGCCTGTAAATATAGCCTTTCTTATCCTTGAAGCATCTCCATCAAGTCCTTTAACAACCTGTATAACTGCCTGATTAGCTGATGTTGCAAACACCACCATACTATATAAGGCAAGAAGATTATTAATATGGAAGGGCGCTGTATACAATGTATTTAGTGGATGTGTAAATGTTCCTATAGTCATAACCGCTACTATTATCATAAGTGCTGTAACTGCATACTTCTGCGCAATTCCAACTGCCTTCATTCCTATTAATACTACTATGCCCGCTATCACATAATATATAAGCTGTCCCAGCCATAATGGAGTATTAAACCAGTTAACAAATATCTGCGCACCGCCATTTATATTTCCACTTACACCTGTCATTATAGCCAGTCCATATACTGTAAACATTATCCAACTGAATACCTTCTTCAGCTTTCCTGTAAACAGCTCGCCCTCAAAGCTTTTTACAAGCTGTACACCTCCATTATTATATGAAAGCTCAGCTATTATAAGATGAAGTATAACATTTACTATGTATGCAACCGCCACCATCCATATAACATCTGCCAGACTGTTACGTGTTGCAAGATACGGAACTGCTATTATTCCTGTTCCTATACTGTTTCCAACTATCATGCTTACCGCTTCAAATGTTGATAATCTTGCTTCTGACTTAATCGAGCCTGCCATAAGCTGCACCTCCATTGATAAATCTGTACTTAGTATTTCACCTTTATATACAGATTAATATGCATTTTCTTTATTCTGTCTTAATATTTCCAGTCTGTCAATCCCCCAGTCGCATATCTTATCGCACACCCACGTATATATTGAGCCTGCTGCATTAAGTGCTATTCTTAGAACAACAGCATATTGAAGTCCAAACAGCCCTGCAGCTATTGATAAAGCTCCAAATGTGTTAAACGCTGTCTGCCACGCATAGCCTGCCGAATATCCAACACCTATTCCACCTATCATACCAATATAAGGATACATAGACTCTGGCAGAATAGTATATAATACTGCAAAAAGTATACAGCCAACGATATTAAATACTGCCCTGTTTCCCATTCTTTTCTCTATATCCTTAGAAAATGGCAGACACACAGACATACACGCAATTCCAATCCACATAGCTCTTGGAAAGCCTGCAAGATTAACTATAAGCATAGCACTTGATACTATAAGCGTAAGTTTAATATACCATCTTCCTCTCGCTGAATGGATATTAAACTCATTGAATAAATCCTTAAAGGTTCTTCTATAGGGCCTGTTCTTCTGGTTCCTGTAAAAGATAAACATACAGATAACCATGCCAAAAAGTAATCCCGCTGCTCTTAATATATAATCACGTCCTGTAACATCATACCCCTGAAGCAGAAGATACCCCAGCACAAAGGTTGAATGATTATACATAATTACATTGTGACAGCCCAATATCATAAGAAGCATAATACATACTATATTAATAACAAATGCCCAAATAGGTGAAACCATATTGGTAAGTCTTGGTCCTGCTATTAATATAACGAATATTCCCATAATAGATAGCAGGCCATGTGACGTTTTTATGCCAAAATCTGCCTGTCTTAATACAAGTACAGCCAGCAGCACAGTAACCCCTACAACGCTGTTGGCACTTCCTGTTAATTTACTAAATAATGTAACTATTAAAACACAGAATACCATAACAAGATACACCTTGAAATTATAGATTAATATGTGTTTTCTTTTTTCCTTAGGATCTGTTGTCCTCTTAATAAGCTGCTTAGAACCAGCAGAGCTTAGCTGTAATTCCTGATAAAATGTCATAATATACCCAAAGCCTTTCATCCCCTTAGGATTTCATCTGCTTAGCACCTTATACATTACAGATGACAGGGTTGAGTAATATAACACCTATTCTGCTTGTAGTCAATTAAAAAACTATTAAAATGCTTAATTAAAGGGCTTATTTGTTTATAAACTTATCACTCTGTCTGCCATCTGTATTGTTGATGTCCTGTGTGCAATCATTATGATTGTCATTCTTCCCTTTAAGTTCTGTAAGGTTTCATTTACTGCACGCTCCGACTCATTATCAAGTGCAGAGGTTGCCTCATCCATAAGCATTACTGGCGCATTTTTAAGAATTGCCCTTGCTATGGCTATACGCTGCCTTTGTCCACCAGATACCGACATTCCCTTCTCACCTACTATTGTATCATAACCATCTGTAAAACCTGTTATAAACTGATGTGCATTAGCCAGCCTTGCAGCTTCAATAATCTCAGTTTCTGTGGCATCAAGCCTGCCCATTCTTATGTTATCCATTATACTCATATTAAAAAGTATTGCATCCTGTGGAACAAACGCAAACAATTCCCTGCCCTGTGACAGACTTATATTATCGAGCCTGCTGCCACATACTGTAATATCTCCAGCATCTGGTCTGTAAAAACTCATAAGGAGCTTTGAAAGCGTTGTCTTTCCTGAACCTGAGGGACCTGTAACTGCCACGAATTCACCCTTCTTTATTCTTTCATTATAATTATCCAGAACAACGACAGGGGCATTATTTTCATCTTTTATATATGAAAATGTTAAATCACTTATCTTAACTGAATAATCAGCATTATATTCCTGACCTTTTAATTTATTATCGTATAATTCTTCACTACTTAATACTTCATCCTCCGTTTTTTCATCTAGAAAATCAAATATATTCTGTGCATATGTCAGATATGCAATAAGCTCAGGAATATACTTTCCCATCTGCAAAAACTGCCTTGAAAAACGTCCATACATTGTATATATAGCTGCAATAGCACCAAGTGTTGTGTAGCCCTTCTGCACAAACAATATGCCTAACGCCAGAAAAACAAGATTACATATAAGGTCAAAGCCTGTATTAGCGCATTCAAGCAAAGATGAAAACATATTTCTTTTATCAGACTTTACAGCATACACATCTGCCTCTTCATTATATCTGTCAACTGTTTTTCTTCCTGCCGGAAACATCCTTACCTGTATAATTCCCTGAATAAGATCTGTTATATGCTTTGTCATTATGCTGTTTGACTCAGACATTTTCTTACTTAAGCTTTTAAGCGGTCCAGTCAGAACCATCGTAACTCCTATCAGCACTGTATTTACAGCAACAAGACAAAGTGTAAGCTGCCAGCTGAGTACAAACATAGGCACTAAGAATACAACTACCATCATAAATGGCATAATCACTCTTCTGAACCTTGAACCGAATATATCCCCCATCCTTCCAAGGTCAAATGATACTTTTGATAACATTTCCCCACTATGGTGATTTTCATAATATTCGCAAGGCAGCTTCATTTCGTGACTTAACACCTGTTCGTACAGCTTTCCATATATTCGCTTTGCTTCCACGTTATATCTTATGCAGGCAAATCTATATCCTAACAACACTATCACGCCTGTTATGACTATTATTACAACAGAACTTATAAGCCTGTCCCACTCGCCTTTCTGTGCTATGTCAACAACTATCTTCATAAGAAATGCTTCCATAACCGAGAACATTGCAAATGTTATGCTCATTCCTAATATGGAACCATAATACATAAAACGTCTTTTTCCCATAGTTCTCATAGTCCGTAAGAATAACTGCCATATTCCGGAATTCTTCTTATTATTATCCTTTTGCGTACATTTCTGCATATGCCCCTCCCATATCAAGCAACTGTTTATGAGTTCCAACCTCAACTATCTTTCCCTGTTGAAGTACAATTATCCTGTCGGCGTCTTTTATTGTAGACAATCTGTGTGCAATCGTTATACTTGTTTTTCCTTTGCATAACCTGTCAAGAGCATCCTGTATAAGCTGCTCTGTTCCCTCATCAATAGCAGATGTAGGCTCATCTAACAACAAAATTGGCGTGTCTTTTAATATTGCCCTTGCTATAGCAATACGCTGCCTCTGACCACCTGAAAGCTGGCTTCCACCCTCACTTATCACAGTTTCATATCCGTCAGTAAGTCCTTCTATGAAGTCGTGAATTCTTGCATCCTTACATGCATTAACAACTTCATCGTGAGTTGCATTAATATTTCCATACCTGATATTTTCCTCAATAGTTCCTGGAAATAAAAATGTATCCTGTGAAACAAGCGCCATATTTTCTCTTACGCTTTCAATATTCCATTCATTAATATCCATTCCGTACAGCTTATATGTTCCGGCACTGGCATGATATAAGCCGCATAACAGTCTGAAAATAGTAGTCTTTCCACCCCCTGAGCTTCCGACTATTGCTATATTTTCGCCATTTTTAATCTTAAAGCTGACATCATTAAGAACATTTTCGCCCTCTTTATATGCAAACTTTATATTGTCAAATTCTATAACGTAATCTACATCTAAGATACTCTTATCAGATACGCTATTAGCTATATTCGTTGCCTTGTAAGTCTTGTCCCCAAAATGCTCATCTTTAGCTGAAAGTATTCCTTCAAGCCTTCCTATACACACCATACAGCCTGTTGCATCAACTATGGCAAACGGAATTCCTATAATCGACTCAACAAACTTTTCCAGAATAACGACAAAACCAACAAGCTCTCCAACTGTAAGCTGTCCATTTCTTACAAGCCATATGCTTAAAAATGCACATAATATAGAAGGAATCCATTGTATGAGTCTTCTTATAACTATCGCTGTATTGCTTATACCTGTTCTTATCTGCTCTGTTTCCACAAGCTCCTCTGATGCCTTATGCATTCTATTTTCAAAATACTTCTGTAATCCAAAGGCTTTTATTATCTGATACCCCATTATAGCTTCATGGTCAATCCCAAGCATTGCATCAACCTTTAAACGATATACCTTTGACACATCACGCATTTTCTTCACAAGAATATTTGACAGCCATATTACAAGTGGGTAACTCACAACAACTGCAACAAAAAGCACTACATTTATCCTTCGCACATAATTGGCATATATAAGTGCTGCCGTAATATTTGTTATAATTGTTGCAAAATGCTCTGTCAAAAAGTTTTCCGCTTCTGCTATATCTGAATTCACCTTATTAATTATCGTTGCTGTACCTGCATTATCATAATATGAATAATCTATCCGGTATAACTTGCTGCTTATCTGTTTTCTGTATGAATTAATAACCCTTACCGCATATTTAAG
>CAKRKK010000016.1 GCA_934358235.1 uncultured Lachnospira sp. | reverse complement strand
CGCGCACAGGACATAATAAGCTATCGAAGTAAGCATGGTGCCTTTAAAAGCATAGAAGAGATTAAGAAGGTGTCAGGAATTAAGGATAACGCATTTAACAAGATAAAAGATTACATATGTGTTTAAACAAGGAGTAGGAACAGACATGGCTGGTAAGGTATTAGTTGTAGATGATGAAAAGATGATTGTTAAAGGTATAAAGTTCGGTCTTATACAGGATTATAGTGTGGTTGACTGCGCATATGATGGTGAAGAAGCACTGAATATGGCTAAGGCTAATGACTACGATATAATTCTTTTAGATATTATGCTGCCTAAGATGAATGGTCTTGAAGTATGCCAGCAGATAAGGGAATTCTCTGATGTACCTATTATTATGCTTACTGCTAAGGGCGATGATATGGATAAGATTATGGGACTTGAATATGGTGCAGATGACTATATTACAAAGCCTTTTAATATTCTTGAGGTAAAGGCAAGGATGAAGGCCATATTAAGAAGAAACAACAGCAACAAGGATAAGGAAGAGGTTAAGAGCAATGTTTTAGTTGTTGGGGATATGAAGATAGATTGTGACAGCAGAAGTCTTTATATCAAGGGAAAAGAGATATATCTTACAGCCAAGGAATTCGACCTGCTTGAGCTTTTGGCATTTAATCCTAACAGAGTATACAGCAGGGATACACTTTTAAAGAAGGTGTGGGGAGCAGATTCTGGTGATGGAAGAACGGTAGATGTGCATATAAGACGTCTGCGTGAGAAGATAGAAGATAATTCAAGTGAGCCAAAGTATGTTCATACCAAGTGGGGAGTAGGTTATTATTTTAATGTTTAAGCATAGTTATAAAGGAACGCCAAAAAGAACACATAAAGAAAAACAGAAGGTGTCAGCAAGGCTTAACAGGGCTGTGGCAGGTATTCACAGGTGTTTGTTTAGTGCACGTTTCAGGATAATTCTTATGGTCGCTGTACTGTCAATTATATCAACGGTATCAGCCGTTGCGGCGGTTCATTATTCGTATATAAGCTCTCTTATCAATGCAAGAAAGGATTATGTCAGGAATGAAGCAGTTCTTATGTCTGCGGAATTTACTGATTATAAAGATCTTCAGGCAGCAAGAAATGATGGCATGTATGAGAATCTTATGAATTATTCTGCACTTAATTCAGTAAGGATACGTGTTATTGACAGAAAGTATATGATAAGCCTTGATACCTATGCTGTGGATACAGGCAAGACTATTATAAGTTCTAAGGTATTAGGTGTATATGAGAATTCAAAGGCTGTTGCTGAATATAACCGTAGGTCCGGGAATATTGAGGCAGCGTCTCCTGTATATAATAGTGAGGGAAGTATAATTGCCGTACTTTTAGTGAGTCTGGATGTATCAGATATAAGAGTTTTAGCGGGTGATGCATTTGAGGGAGTATATGTTATTGTATTTGTTGTGATAACATTTATTATTGTAAGTGCTGTTATATTATCCTACTTTTATATAAGACATTATAAAAAGGCATTAAAGGTTGTGGAGGCTGTTGACTTAGGCTATATAGATAAAAGAGTTGAGGTTAAGGGCTCGACAGAGCTTAAGAATTTCGCACTTCATTTTAATAGTATAATGGATAAGAATAATGAGCTTGATTCTTCAAGGTCGGAATTCGTATCGAATGTATCCCATGAGTTAAAGACACCTATTACATCTATAAAGGTATTGGCAGATTCACTTAATACACAGGAGAATGTACCGGTGGAAGTGTATAAGGAGTTTATGCTTGATATTGTAAATGAGATTGACAGGGAGAATAAGATTATTGAGGATCTGTTATGCATGGTAAGGCTTGACAGGGCTTCAACAGCACTTAATATTTCATCAGTCAATATGAATGAGCTTCTTGAGCTTGTGTTAAAGAGGCTTAAGCCGCTTGCTGCAAAGAAGAATATAGAGCTTTTATTTGAAAGCTTCAGACCGGTTGTAGCGCAGGTTGATGAGGTGAAGCTTACGCAGGTTATATCGAATCTTGTTGAGAATGCTATTAAGTATAATAATATGGATGGCTGGGTGCACGTTTCGTTAAATGCAGATCATCAGTTTTTCTATGTGCGTGTGGAGGATTCGGGAATAGGTATTCCGCAGGAAAGCCAGAGCAGGGTGTTTGAAAGGTTTTACCGTGTAGATAAGGCAAGGTCAAGAGAAACCGGAGGTACAGGTCTTGGCTTGTCAATCGTAAGAAATATAATACTTATGCATCATGGCTCGATTAAGTTATATAGTGAGGAAGGCTTAGGAACAACCTTTACCTTCAGAATTCCTCTTAATTATGTAGAGGAAGATGAAAAGTAGCAGATGTTATGCTGGATTACCGGTATAGTGTATACGGATAATGAACGGCTGGAATGGAGAGAAAAGTGGCAGATAGGATTACCAGAAGAATAATATGTATAATAATATGTGCCGGAATGGCTTTGCTGGCGGCTGCCTGCTCCTCTGGTACAGATAAAGCAAGCTATGTGTTATATTATACCAATAGTGAGAGAAATAAGCTTATAGAGCGCACCTGTAATATAGCGGATGATATGTCAGATGAAGAAAAGGTAAGAACCCTGCTTAGTGATATGAATGTCCGTTCAGCAGGCAAGGATGAATATATTATAAAGCCAGAGAATGTTAATCTTGTTGATGTCAGTATCAAGGGAAAGACGGTTAATCTTAATTACACAACTACTTATAAGCAGATGAGTGCACAGACAGAGCTTTTATTCAGGGCAGCAGTCGTTAAGCTGCTTACTCAGATAGAAGATATTAATTATGTACGTTTTTATATAGACGGAAAAGATGCCCTGTATGAGGACGGCAGCATTATTGGTATGCTTAAAAGTACTGATTTCTCAGAAGCGGACAGCAATATGGGGGAAATGGACTGGCGCAATGTGCAGTTGTATTATGCCAATGAGGACGGAACGGGACTGGTTAAGGTTAAAGAGCTTCTGGCATATAACAAGAACATGCCAATAGAAAGGATGGTTGTAGAACGTCTTATAAGTGGTCCTACAACACAAGGGGCGTATTCTTCATTGCCATCAGCCGTTAAGCTGCTTGGAATTTCAGTTGTAGATAAGGTGTGCTATGTTAATCTGAGTGAAGAGTTTGCAGACGAGCTTGTGAATGTTGCCTCAGAGGTTGAGATATATTCAATTGTTAATTCGTTGTGTTCATTAGATTCTATTGATTCGGTCAAGATATTTATAAATGGTGATTATTCAAAGGAATTCAAGGATAATATAAGCCTTGACCGGTTCTATAAGTATAATCAGGCACTTGTAAAGTAGCCTCTGGGCGTTCCGGAAAGGAATGAAGGTTAGTAATATTGAAAAGACCTATATTTATCGTGGCTTTAATACAGCTTATTGCCGCGGTAATATCTGTATGGTGTGCCGGACGGGAAAACAACAATAGTCTGTTTCCTGTTCTGGTATTGCTGTTAACTGGCATAGTATTGTCGGCTGTACTGGTTATATATGTACGTCGCAATAATGTGTCTGTTCTTTATATGTTTATTATCATAATATATCCAATAACAATAATTGAAACAATAATTATAAGCGCAGGACTTAATAAGGAGTATGGTTACAGACAGTTTAGCGGTACTGTCCAAAGGGCGGTATATAAAGAAGACAGCCTGCAGCTTTATGTTAATCATACGTCAATTGCTGCAATGGGAATAGTTGTATATACAACACCTGAGAAGGCAGAGGTATGTGTTGGTGACAGGCTGCTTATAGCAGGCGATATTTCAGTATGGGACAGGGCACGTAATCCGGGAAACTTTGACAGTAATACTTATTATGTATCCTGTGGTTATCCGTATAAATGTTATGCAGACAGCGTAGAGATAACAGAAAGCAATGCTGAAAGCTTTATAGCACATTTGTATAGGCTTAAACAGCGCTTTAAGAGTGTATACAAGGCTGTATATGATGAGGAATGTAACCAGCTTATGAATTCAATAGTGCTTGGCGATAAATATGAGCTTGAGGATGCCATAAAAAGTCTGTATCAGAAAAGTGGGATGTCTCATCTGCTGGCAATCAGCGGGCTTCACATATCAATAGCAGGCATGGGTGCATACAGGCTGTTAAGGAAAAGGTTTAGTCTTTCCTGCTCTGCAGTTGCAGGGATAATGGTTATATTATCCTATCTGGTGTTTACAGGAAACTCTATATCAGCAGCAAGGGCGGCCTGTATGCTGGTCATAGCAATAGCTGCAGATGTCAGGGCTAAGACCTTTGATATGCTTACAGCACTGGCAGCAGCCTCTTTTATGCAGGTATTACATAATACTTATGTAGTATGTAATCTGTCATACATTATGTCTTTTCTTGCAATGGTTGGAATTGTGGCTGTGCTGCCGGTTATTGCCTCACCGCATAAAACGCTGTTGTTTATACATAAAAAGGATAAGAAAAAGCGTTCCTTGAAGGATGAATTAATATATGCAGCAGGTGATTCGCTTAGTGGCTGCATAGCCATTCAACTTATACTCCTGCCAGTAATATTATATAACTCATACGAGGCTTCTTTTGCAGGCGTATTGTTTAACTGTATAGTTATACCGCTGCTTCCTGTGGTTATGATAAGTGGTATTATAACTGGAGTTACAGGGCTGTTTTCCATTAAAGCAGCAGTTATTATGGCAGGAGCAGCAGAGTATATATTAAAGCTTTACAACGGACTATGTGAATTAGCCGTAAAGCTTCCGGGGAGTATGTATGTGACAGGAAGACCGGCTATATGGCAGATTGTATTATATGCAGCAGCTATTATGCTTGCAGTTATTATTAATTCAGAACAGTTTAAGTATGTGATGGAGGGGTATGTGAAGAAAAGCTGCGTGCTGACAGGATATATGCTTGAAAAGCACGTACATAAATGGCTGAAAGAGGATGGCTTTAATGTAATAATAGCTATACTTATTATTATTGCGGCTGTTAATATGAGATATGTGGCGCCTGATGGACTATATATTATGGCACTTGACGTAGGACAGGGAGATTGTATATATGTAAGGTCTGCTGCGGGTGTCAGTTATCTTTTTGATGGTGGAAGCACAGATGTCAAAAAGGTTGGAAAATACAGAATATATCCGGCATTAAGAGCAATGGGGATAACTTATATAGATTATGTTGTTATAAGTCATAGTGATGCAGACCATATTAATGGTATAAAGGAGCTTATAGCTATGAAGAATAATACATTTGACATAGGAGAACTTGTTATGCCGGATATAGATAACAAGGAGACGGTTGAGTCATATTCAGGGCTTGTCAGGCTTGCACAGGCAGCAGATATACCGGTAAGTTATTGTAAAGCAGGAGACAGGCTTGCAGGTGGAACAAAGCAGGAGCTTGATGTACTCTGTCTTCATCCCTGTGCGTCTTATGCTTATGAGGATACGAATGATTTTTCAGCTATTTACAGGCTTGCTTATGGGGATTTCTCCATGCTTATGATGGGGGATGCTGGTAATAAGGCAGAGCTGTGTATGCTTAAGGATATAAGTGATAGTGATATAGCAGATATAAGTCATATAAGTGTGTTGAAGGTGGGGCATCATGGCTCTAAGTATTCCTGTACAGACAGCTTTATCAGACATATAAAGCCGGTTGCTGGCGTGATTTCGTGCGGAGTTGATAACAGATATGGGCATCCTCATAGTGAAACGCTGCAAAGACTTGGGAATATGGGAACTGATGTTGCAAGAACAGATAAGCAGGGGGCTGTCATAATACAGGTGTATAAAGGAAAAATGCATATAAGGTTTACAATATAACCTGTGAAATGCTACAATACTGATTATGAAAACTTTAAATGAACATATTAAAAAAGGTGAATATAAGAAGGTATATCTTATATATGGTGAAGAGGAATACTTAAAAAGACAGTATCGTGACAGGCTGAAAGCAGCAATTATAGGAGATGATACGATTAATTACAGCTATTATGAGGGAGAAAGCACTAAGGCTGAGGATATTATTGCCATGTGTGAAACTATGCCCTTCTTTAGTGAAAGAAGAATGGTTGTAGTAAGTGACAGTTCATTTTTTAAGAATGCGAATGATAAGCTTGCAGATTACATTAAGAGCCTGCCAGATTATATTGTACTTATATTTATTGAGAAAAAGATAGATAAGAGAAATAAGGTATATAAGGCGGTCAGCAGTAATGGCTATGTCTGCGAGATGGCTTATCAGACACCGGCTATGTTAAAGAAGTGGATTGCGGGAATGTTAGCAAAGGAGAACTATAAGGTGGCAGAAGCTGCGTGTGATCTTCTTCTGGAGAAAACAGGTGCCAATATGGAGCTTATAAAAAATGAGGTGAATAAGCTTATTAGCTATTGCGAGGGAAGAACGGCAATTCTGCCAGAGGATGTAGAAGCGGTCTGTTCAACACTTACAACGAGCAGAATATTTGAAATGATTGAGGCACTTGCCAGCAAGAACCGGGATAAAGCACTTAATCTGTATTATGATCTTTTAGAGCTCAAGGAAGCTCCTACGCTTATTCTTTATCTTATTATAAGACAGTTTAATGGAATACTGCAGGCCAAGGATTATGCAGCACGCGGGATGACAAGCAGGGAAGTGGCTACGCAGATGGGTATACAGCCGTTTATAGCAGGAAAGTATCTTTCACAGGCCAAGAACTTTACATCGGCTGCCATAAAGGAAATACTTAAGGAATGTGCTATGACAGATGAAAGCATAAAGCAGGGAAGACTCCAGGAAAAGTTGGGAGTTGAGATGATTATAATAAAGTATTCATCATAAGAATTATTATAAGAAAAAAGGACAGATGCGAGGGTATGCATCTGTCCTTAAAAATATTATCCTGTGATAATTAAGCTAAAGTGTTAACAGCTTTAGTTATACGAGATACTTTTCTAGCTGCTGTGTTCTTGTGGAATATACCCTTAGAAGCAGCCTTAGAAATCTCAGCTATTGCAACAGGAAGAGCAGCTTCAGCAGCAGCCTTGTCGCCAGCAGCAACAGCAGCATCTACCTTCTTTACATAAGTCTTAACTCTAGACTTAATTGCCTTGTTTCTATCAGCTCTTACCTGACTTGTAATTACTCTCTTCTTAGCAGATTTAATGTTAGCCAATCCGTACACCTCCAAATTTTAATAAAATTCATAGTTAAATGTTTCGCATTAAAGCCGGACACGGACGATCTAATGTAAACATACTCATATATCTTATAGTACAAATGCCGATATGTCAACAATAATTTACAAAAAATATCCATAATATCCATTATAAGCATTTTAAAACATATGACTGCAAATATAAGCGTAAATATAAGATGTGAATAATAGGAGCTGTTCTGCATACTATATAAGAGTAAGTGTTAAGAATAAAGGCTTGGAAAATATATTTATGGCTGTGATATGAATGAGGATTGATGTATGGATTATAATGAGGGAAGGACTGACCTTGCGGTAGAGCTGAATGAAAAGCTTTCAAAGAAAAGCGGCAGTCTGAAGGGTGTAATAGTAAGGGAATTCAATGATAGTGATACTTCTATAAAGGTGACGGAAATAAGGATTACAGATGAGCAGGGAGCAAGGGCAATAGGAAAACCACAGGGCTCATATATAACAATAGAAGCAAGAAATATAAGTGGTGCAAGTGAGGTTTATAAGAAAAAAACATCAGATATACTGACACAATATATAAAAAAGCTGCTGGATGATAATACAAAGGGCAGGGAGAAAAGAACACTTCTTATAGCAGGTCTTGGCAACAGGGATATTACATCGGATTCACTTGGACCGCTGGTGGTTGAGGGACTTGATGTTGATTATCATATTAATAAAGCTGAGGGGAATGGTGGTATATGTGCCATTATTCCGGGAGTTATGGCAGATACAGGCTTAGAAACAGCAGATATAATAAAAGGTATAGCAAAGCAGGTAAAACCAAGTGCAGTTATAGTAATAGACGCACTTGCGGCAAGAAATATATCCAGACTTAATACAACTATACAGTTATCTGACAGGGGGATTAATCCCGGCTCCGGAGTAGGTAATCACAGAGTAGGGATTAATGAGGATAATATAGGCTGTCCTGTGTTAGCTATAGGGGTTCCAACGGTCATAGATGCATTTACAATAGCAGTTGATCTGGTAAGTCCTCTTATGGAGCAATGCAGCGCACAAGAAAAACAAGACTTCTTTTCTGAAATATATAAGGCAGGAATAAGTGATATGTATGTCACACCAAAGGCAATAGATACGGATATCTGGAATATAAGTGAGGTTATATCAGGAGCAGTTAATGCCCTGAAACAATAAAGCTTGCAGGGGGACTTTTCATGAAATACAGGTACAGGCCGTTATATATAGTGATTGTGGGAGTGGTATTAGGTGCTTTTTTATTTCTGGATAAGAATATAGGGCTTGCAGCATTTACCGAAGAATTGTTTATAAGCAGTTGTACAAGGTTTACGCTGCCGGGAATGGAGTATTATTATGAACCGCATAAGCTTGAAGGCAGCACAATATTTGATGGGATGTTAAAAAGCGCTGTTCCGGTTAGTGCAATGCTTCCACGAAATAAGGATGATTATATAATGCTTGCAGATAATTCCTGTGATTATGATAATGCAGCTATACCAAATAATGCTTCTGATATACAGACAGAGACCGCAGAAAAACAGCAGACGCAGAAAGCAGAGGAAGAAGTAAGAAATGCTCGTGATATTCAAAATACTTCAGGGAATATTGCACCAAAGACAAACAATGCAGTATCAGAGGCTATTATGAAAACAGAGGTTACAGGAAAGGTTTATAACCGTTTGGAGCTTTCTGATTATGGCTTTGTACATAACCATTTTTATACAATAACATCTATAACAGAGCTTACTGAGACTATGTTAAGACCTGCTGAATTCATAGATAAGAATCTTGCAATTGACAAAACAGACAGCAGTCCTAAGATATTAATATTTCACACGCATTCGCAGGAGGGCTTTACAGATACAGTTGAAAATGATACGTCAACAACAATAGTCGGAGTTGGTGATTATCTTACAGAGCTTCTCACAGAAAAATATGGTTATAATGTGATACACGATACATCTGTTTATGACTATGTGGATGGCAGGCTGGACCGTAGTAAGGCATATACTTATGCAGAAAATGGCATTGCACGGATATTAGAGGAGAATCCTTCAATCGAGGTTGTTATTGATCTTCACAGAGATGGAGTTGCAGATACCACTCATCTTGTGACTGATGTGGATGGAAAAAGCATGGCAAAGATTATGTTCTTTAATGGTTTAAGCTATAGTAAGGTTAATGGTGACATAGCATATCTGAATAATCCGTACAGGGATGATAATCTGGCTATGAGCCTTCAGATGCAGTTGTTAGGAGAAGCTTATTATCCTGGCTTTCTAAGACGTATATATGTTAATGCATATAGATATTGCCTTCATGAAAGAGGACGTTCTATGCTTATAGAAGCGGGAGCCCAGACGAATACCTGTGAGGAGGTGAAAAATGCGATGGAACCGCTGGCAGATATACTAAACAAACTGCTTTCAGGGGAGAAAGTTATACAACAATAATTATATAACAATAATTATACAACGATAATTATACAACGATAAAGAACTGTTTAATAGTATCGTATCTTAAAAGGCATCTTAAAAGGGGCGGTTGTACTAAGAAATTAGTGCGGTGCCCCTATTAAGTACCGGCGGGCTCAAAGCACCATATATTTTTTTAATATGTATTGGTGGTTTAATTATGCTTAATTATGCAGAATACAACAAAAATCCAGCTTTTTACAACATAAATAGGTCGTTTTACAACATTTTATATAATTATTAGAATAAAAAATATATTATTGACAAATTTATATATAAGTAGTAATATAAATTCACTGATAGCAAATAGCTATATTCATTAATCGCAAGCGGTTATCTTGGCAGATATCCTGCCGGAGTTATTCCATTTTTATTTTGATATTCTGTGGCCAGAGAATATCTGATTGTAATATTTTAATTGTAATATTTTAATTGTAATATTTTAAAAGATTGTAATTTTATTAAAGGTTGAAAGGATTATATTTTGCTTATGGGAAAAGTTTCAGGTGCTGAAGTAATGGGGTATCCAGAGTTTATTGAAGAAATTAAAAGGCTGGCAGAGCCGGTAGCAGGAGTTGGTGGAAATGTCCAGATTACACATGTCATAAAGAATAATGGCTGTGAATATGATGGACTTGTTATACTAAGCAAGGGAAGTACGATATCACCAACCATATATCTTAATGGATATTATGAACAGTATTGCAGGGGCAAGTCCTTTGAAAGTGTGTTTAGAGGAATTAAGGAGCTGTATCTGTATAATAAGGACAGGATATCAGTTGATACCTCAGGCTTTATGAGCTTTGAGGGTATGAAGGATAAGATAGTATTCAAGCTTATTAACTACAATGCTAACAGGAAGCTGCTAAGTCTTGTGCCTCATAAGAAGATATTAGATCTGGCTATGGTGTTTTATTGTATTCTTGAGAAGAATGAGGCTGGGAACACAACAGCACTTATCTATAATTCCAATATGGGTAGCTGGAATGTTAAGGAGGATGATATATACAGGGCAGCACTTAATAATACTCCGCGTATTCTACCAGCGGGCATAACGGAAATGTCCCGTCTTATTAACAGCTATGATGATTATGATAAGCTTGAAGAGATAGGACTTAACAAGAAGGATGTAGAAGGCTGCCAGTTATATGTGCTTACTAATGACTGCCGGATTAATGGGGCTGCCTGCATGCTTTATGAAAATATACTTAAGGATTTCGCTAAAAGAGCAGGCTGTAACTTATATATACTTCCATCTTCAATCCACGAGGTTATAATTCTGCCACAATTCGCAATGTTTAATAAGCAGGAGCTTATCAGTATGGTAAGGGAGGTTAATGCAGAGAGTGTAGCTATAGATGAGGTGCTCTCATATGCGGTATATGAATATGATAAAGAAACTGGTGAGCTTAGTCTGTAAGGAATACAGCTAAAAGAACTATTATAAAAAAATGTACATGATGGGAGTCGAACCCACGGCCTTTCGCTCCGGAGGCGAACGCTCTATCCAACTGAGCTACATGTACATAACCATTATATATTACACTATTTTTTTTGATACGGCAATATGAATGACAGCATTTCTGCTAATTTCTGTTAATATTAATGGTAAAGTCATAGTGATAATTATAGTAATATTATAGAGATATTTATAATTTTACTTTTGATTTTATTATACTTATTTGATAAACTATGTAATATGTTCATCTGGCAGCTTTAGTATATCTTTGGCAGACCAGAATAAAAGTAATACGTTTGAAAGGTTAATTCAGGTAAGTAATGCGTATCAATAAATATCTAAGTGCACACGGAATATGTTCACGCAGGGAGGCAGACAGGCTGTTAGAGGCAGGAAGAATTACAGT
This sequence comes from uncultured Lachnospira sp., assembly GCA_934358235.1. Lineage (GTDB taxonomy): Bacteria > Bacillota > Clostridia > Lachnospirales > Lachnospiraceae > Lachnospira. The sequence continues at coordinate 8,084 of CAKRKK010000016.1, read as the reverse complement.
TGATGGTGGCATAGCAGAATGTGGGCAGCAGGTTGATGAGAATAGTATTATATGTATAGATGATAAAAGAGTTGATAATGCTATGCCGCAGGATATTCTTATGGCGTTTAATAAGCCCCGCGGTATAGTATGTACAACAACAGATAATCAGGGGAAGAATAATATAGTAGATTATATTGGTTATGATAAAAGAATATACCCAATAGGCAGGCTGGATAAGGATTCAGATGGTCTGATTCTTCTTACTAACAATGGTGAGATTACAGATAAGATATTGCGTTCTGTTAACGGGCATGAGAAAGAATATATAGTTACTGTCAATAAGAACATAACTGCTGCATTTATAAGCAGTATGTCAAAGGGCGTATATCTTAAAGAGCTTGAGGTTACAACAAAGCCTTGTACTGTTAACCGTATAAACAAGGATACATTCCGTATAATACTGACACAGGGACTAAACAGACAGATAAGACGCATGTGTCAGGAGTTTGGTTATAAGGTTGTAAGTCTTACAAGAATAAGGATAATGAATATTGAGCTTGGCGCACTTAAGTCAGGCGAATACAGACTTGTAGAAGGCTCTGAGAAAGAAAAGCTGTATAAGAGCCTGTGATTTAATACCCTGTTATGAAAAAGAATTATTTGTATAGGAAAATGGAGCAGAAATATGAATAAGCTGGATAGAATAAAAGAATTGGTTGAATTACTTAATAAGGCTGGTAAAAGCTATTATTCTGAAGGTCAGGAGATAATGACCAACTTTGAATATGATGCATTATATGATGAGCTTAAGGGATTAGAGGAGGAAACAGGCTATGTGCTTTCTAACAGCCCTACTGTCAATGTTGGTTATGAGGTGTTAAGTGAGCTTCCAAAGGAAAGACATGAAACACCGATGCTAAGTCTTGATAAAACCAAGGACAGAGAAGCACTTAGAGAATGGCTTGGAAACCAGACTGGAGTTCTATCCTGGAAGCTTGACGGTCTGACGATAGTTCTTACCTATGAGGATGGAAGGCTTAGCAAGGCTGTTACAAGAGGAAATGGAGAGATAGGCGAAATCATTACTAACAATGCAAGAGTGTTTAAGAATGTGCCTGTTACTATTCCTTATAAAGGAAAGCTGGTATTAAGGGGCGAAGCGATAATAACATATTCGGACTTTAACAGAATCAATGAGGAAATTCCTGAGATGGATGCAAAGTATAAGAATCCCCGTAATCTTTGCAGCGGTTCTGTAAGACAGCTTAACAATAAGATAACTAAGGAACGTAATGTCAATTTCTTTGCATTTGCTCTTGTATCAGCAGAGAATACTGATTTCAGGAATTCAAGGGAATATCAGTTTGAATGGCTGAAAGGGCAGGGCTTTGATGTAGTTGAATATAAAGTAGTTAACAAGGATAATATATTAGATACAATAGAGTGGTTTGAGAAGACTATAGTTAATAATGATTTTCCGTCTGATGGGCTTGTTATATTATACGATGATATTGCTTATGGTGAAGCATTAGGACGGACAGCGAAGTTTCCAAGAAATGCCATGGCATTTAAGTGGACAGATGAAACAGCCGATACAATACTTCGTCAGATAGAATGGAGTGCCTCAAGAACAGGTCTTATTAATCCGGTTGCTATATTCGATCCGGTTGAGCTTGAGGGAACGAAGGTATCCAGGGCAAGTGTGCATAATATAAGTATAATGGAAGGACTTAAGCTTGGAATAGGTGACGTAATCAGAGTGTTTAAGGCTAATATGATTATTCCACAGATTGCTAAGAATCTTACTGAAAGTGGCAATGTCAGGGTGCCTGAGGTCTGTCCTGTCTGTGGACAGCCTACAAGAATATGCAGTATAAATGATGTAAAAACATTATATTGTGATAACGCTGAATGTCAGGCAAAGCATGTTAAGAGCTTTTCTCTTCTTGTATCAAGAGATGCTTTGAATATAGATGGTTTATCAGAGGCAACGCTGGAAAAGTTTATACAGAAGGGCTTTATTAAGGATAAGACAGATATATTCCACTTGGATAGATATAAGGATGAGATAGTGGCTATGGAGGGCTTCGGAGAAAAGTCATATGCTAATCTTTTAGAGGCAGTAGAAAGAGCAAGGGATACTGATATGGTAAGGCTTATATATGGTCTTGGTATTGATAATGTTGGTCTTTCAACAGCCAAGCTTATAGTAAAGTATCTGGATTCAAAGCCACAGGCTGTATTAACGGTTGATGCTGTAAAGCTGACAGCTATAGACGGTATAGGAGAGGTTATAGCAGCCTCCTTTGTTAAATATTTCAAGGATGAAGCAAAACAGCAGGAATATCTTGGACTGTTGAATGAGCTAAGACTTAAGCAGCCTGAGGTTAAGGAGACGGAGGAGCTTTCAGGAAAGACATTTGTCATAACGGGAGCTGTAACACATTTTGCAAACAGAAAAGAATTAAAAGAGCTTATAGAGAATATGGGTGGTAAGGTTACAGGTTCGGTAACAGGTAATACCTCTTATTTGATTAATAATGATTCAATGTCACAGTCAGCTAAGAATAAAACAGCGGCAAAGCTTGGAGTTCCAGTTATAACAGAAGAGGAATTTATAAGACTTGCGGGATTGGAAGATATGTTGTAATATACTTATCGTTATAAGTATATTACAGGAATTGAGGGATATATATGCCAATTAAAATACAGAACGATTTACCAGCCAAGCATGAGCTTGAGGAAGAAAATATATTCGTAATGGATGAAAGCAGGGCTCTTTCACAGGATTTCAGGGAATTACAGATAGCAATTCTTAATCTTATGCCTATTAAACAGGATACAGAGCTTCAGTTATTAAGGGCATTGTCTAATACGCCATTACAGATTGATGTAACATTTATACAGACAGAATCACATGTATCTAAGAATACGTCACATTCGCATATTAAGAAGTTTTATGAAACCTTTTCCGATATCCGTGAAAAGAACTTTGACGGTCTGATAATAACAGGAGCTCCGGTTGAAAAGCTTGACTTTGAAGAGGTTAATTACTGGGATGAATTAACACAGATTATGGAATGGTCAAAGGAGCACGTTACATCAACGCTGCATATATGCTGGGGAGCACAGGCTGGACTTTATTATCACTATGGCATAAAGAAGGTGCTTCTTGATAAGAAGCTGTCTGGTGTATACAGACATCACGTTCTTAACAGAAAGGAGCCGCTTGTCAGGGGGTTTGATGACTACTTTATGGCACCTCATTCAAGATATACAGAGGCGTGCAGGGAAGATATTCTTAATAATAAGCAGTTAAAAGTGTTTGCGGATTCAAAGGACGCAGGCATATATATAGTAACAGGCCAGGAGGGCAAGCATATATTCGTTATGGGACATCCTGAATATGACAGGCTTACTCTTGACCAGGAGTATAAAAGAGATATAGATAAGGGACTTGAGCCAGAGCTTCCTGTGAATTATTATCCGGATGATGACTGCAACAGAAAGCCGATATTGTCATGGAGAAGTCATGCTAATAATCTCTATACCAATTGGTTGAATTATTATGTATATCAGACAACTCCTTATGACCTTAACAAGAATTAATTATAATTATAATAATTTGCAATAGGGGAATTGTAAATTTATAATAAGGATAATAGACAGAAATGAATCGTAAAAGAATAAAATCCATAAATGCTAAATGGATATTATTGCCATTAGCTGTGTTGCTGGCGGGCTGTTTTATACTGCATGTAGTTGTCTTAAAGTTTAACGCTATGTATACTGAACATATAAGAACAAAGGCAAGGCTGAATGCAGTTACTTATGCGGACCGGATGACAGAGGAGCTGAATGGTGGAGTTGGAATAACGAAAACGCTTAAGTATATATTGATAGGTGATTCTGGCAGGCATGTAAAGCTTGAGAATATTGTAGAGGACCTGCTGCCTGATTATGTGCAGAGTGTACAGTTAGCGCCGGATGGAGTGGTAACGGATATCTATCCAGAGGAAGGTAATGAGAGCGGAAAGATAGATCTGATACACGATAAGGAACGTGGGCCTATTGCGAAATATGGAAGAGATAATAACATGGTTATTATGCAGGGACCTTTCCAGCTTAATCAGGGAGGAACAGGCATAGCGATAAGGAATCCGGTATATATGTTAAATAACGATGGTGAAAAATATTTCTGGGGTTTTACTATTGTTATTATTAAAACTCCGGATATTTTTAATGATTCAATTAGTGCACTAGCTGACTTTGGCTATGACTACATATTATCAAAGACAGAATCTCCATTTACATCAGAGTACAAGGTTGTTGCCGGCTCACAGACCAAGCTGGAGGATCCGGTATCGTATACCTTTGAGCTTGGTGGCTGTTTATGGAAGCTTGATGTTATGCCAGAGAATGGCTGGAGTAATTCTGGTGAGACACGTTATATTATATTGTATGGAGTTATTGCTATTGCATTGGTGGAGGTTCTGCTATTTATAGTGCTCAGAATGGAAAAACAGGGCAGAATGTTCAGAAAGCTGTCCATAACAGATAGTCTTACAGGACTCCTTAACAGAAATGGCTTTAACGAAAGGGTTGATGCTTATCTTAATAGCGGTGGTGCGAAGAAGTGCGTAGCTATATTGTTCGATATTGATAATTTTAAGTTTATTAATGATATATACTGACATGCAACAGGGGATATTGTACTGTGCCAGATTGCAACAGATATGAAAAAGACCTTTGCAGATAAGGCAATAATCGGAAGAAATGGTGGAGATGAATTCTGCCTGCTGTTAAAGGATTGTGATGAAGAAGCTGTAAAACAGCAGATAGAAGCATTTACGATGGCATACAGAAGCTTTGAGCATAAAGGCGAAGCCCATAAGTTTAGTATTTCGCTTGGATATGTAGAGTATCCTACCTATGCACAGAAGGGCTCTGAACTGCTTCGTTATGCAGATATGGCTTTATATGAGGTTAAGCTTCGTGGTAAACACGGCTGTCTTCCATATAGGGCTAGTTATCGTTCTTCTGATTCAAAGCGCTCACAGCTTGGCTTTAAGCTGAATGATATATCAAAGAATCTTCCGGGTGCCTTTTTTATCTATAAAGCGGATAAAGCTGATGAACGCATATTGTTTGCTAATCATGAGATGCTTAAGTTGACAGGCTGTGCTTCTTTTGATGAATTTACCACATATACTGATGGACGGTTTGAAGGTCTTGTGCACCCTGATGATTATAACAGAGTTGAGGAAGAAATCAGCAGACAGATATCAGTTGATGAAAACAGAGTTAATGATTATGTTAAATACCGTCTTATGTTAAGAAATGGCAGTTACAGGAATGTTCTTGATTATGGACGTATCATTAATAATGAGAATTATGGTCAGATATTTTATGTGTTTATTGTAGATTATGACTTTATAAAAGAGCATTACAAATAAAAAGGATAAATGATATGCGTTATATGTTTTGTTTAAACATACACATATCATTTATCCTTTTTTATGCGTATAGGCAGCAGCCTGAAACCTGATTATAAGTTAACTGATTATAATTATAAGTTAAAACCAAAGTAACGGACAGCATTGTTGTAAGAAATACCTTCAACAATCTTCTTAAGTGCCTTTTCATCGTTAGGGTATTCACCATTCTCAACCCATCCACCGATAAGCTCGCACATAATTCTTCTGAAGTATTCATGTCTTGTGTAAGATAAGAAGCTTCTTGAATCTGTAAGCATACCGATGAAGTTGCCAAGTAAGCTTAAGTTAGCAAGGCTTGTCATCTGGTTAGTCATACCAACCTTATGATCATTGAACCACCATGCTGAACCCTGCTGAATCTTACCAACAGCCTTAGAATCCTGGAAACATCCAATAACAGTACCAATAGCAGCATTAACTGATGGGTTAAGTGAGTAGATGATAGTCTTAGGAAGTTCATCTGTGCTGTTAAGAGCGTTGAGGAACTGAGCCATCTCTGCTGAACAGTCATATGTGTTGATGCAGTCAAAGCCTGTATCAGGACCTAACTGATTGTATCTGAATACGTTGTTATCACGGATTGTACCATAGTGTAACTGCATTACCCAGTTAAGCTTGTTGTATTCCTTACCAACAGATACCATGAATGCTGTCTTGAACTTGTTCATTTCTTCTGTTGTGATAGCTTCACCTGAGAATCTCTTAGCGAATATAGCTTCGATTTCTGCATCTGTGTAAGGCTTATACATAACATATTCAAGAGCGTGGTCAGATACTGAGCAGCCCATAGAATCAAAGAACTGCATTCTGTTTCTTAAAGCATCCATAAGAGTAGCGAAAGAGTTAACCTTGATGCCGCTTACATCTGATAATGTGTTAAGGTAGTCAAGATAGTCAGGCTTTTCGATATTCATAGGCTTATCAGGTCTCCATGCTGGAAGTACCTGTACATCAAATGTATCATCCTCAGCAAGTTTCTTGTGCCATTCAAGTGAATCAACAGGATCATCTGTTGTGCAGATTAACTTAACATTAGACTGCTTAATAAGGTTTCTTACTGACATAGAATCTTCCTGTAACTTAGCGTTGCAAAGATTCCATACTTCTTCTGCAGTATCACCGTTTAAGATACCGTTGTAACCAAAGTATCTCTGGAGTTCAAGGTGGCTCCAATGGTAAAGTGGATTACCGATAGCCATTTCAAGAGTCTCAGCCCATTTCTGGAACTTCTCACGGTCAGAAGCATCACCTGTGATGTACTTCTCATCAACACCGTTAGTTCTCATCTGACGCCATTTATAATGGTCACCGCCGAGCCATACCTGTGTGATGTTTTCAAACTTTCTGTCTTCTGCGATTTCCTTAGGGTTGATATGGCAATGATAATCAACGATAGGCATATTGTCAGCATAATCGTGGAAGAGATGCTGTGCTGTTGGTGTTGAAAGTAAAAAGTCCTTGTCCATGAATTGTTTCATAGTTCTTAATCCTCCTGTGAATTAAAAATGTGTTGTATTGCGTTTTATAATATCAGCAGTGATTATACTGTGCTTATCAGTAGCCTCACCGCACAATACCTTCATAAGTACATCTACGGCATGAGTTGATAGCTGCTCAACATGGCTGTCAATAGATGTTAATTCTGGTTCAGTACATATAGACAGAACAGAATTGTTAAAACCAATAATTTCAAGCTCATCAGGAATGCTGATTGAGTGAGAGTGTGCATACTTAACTGCACCTGCCGCAAGCGAGTCATCAGAGGTAACTACTGCATCAAAGGGGATTCCTTTTTCGTAGAGCTCGTTAAGATATTCCTTTGCGTGGGAAATATTCTTTCCACATAGATGTCTGTATTCCTCTGAAAGAACAATGCCGGCTTCATCTAGTGCCTTCATATAACCGGCATACTTGTTCATTCCGCTGTAGGAGCGGCTTGTATATAAGTAAACTATATTACGATGACCATTATTAATCAAGAGATTAGTTGCATTATACAGGGCAACCTCATCATTACACATAACAGAGTAAATACCCGGTGCATCCAGATAGCCATTCACCAGTACAATAGGAATGTCCTTTGCTGCATCAATAATATAGTCATTAGTATGGGTGCTGTTGTTCTCAACAAACTGGGAACCTGCAAGTATTATGCCATCGACACGCTTGCTAAGAAGCAGCTCAAGATATTTCTTCTTATTACAGTAATCCTTGCCGGTACAGCAAAGAATAGAATCATAACCGTACCTTCTTAACTCCTGTTCAAGGTAATATACTGCATTAGCAAGATATATATCTGAGGAATCAATACACATGATACCGATAGTTTTCATTGTGTTAAGACCTAATCCCCTTGCAAATACATTGGGGGTATAATCTAATTCTTTAATAGCAGCAAGAACCTTATCCTTAGTAGCTATGGATACCTTGGCGTTGCCGTTAAGAACCCTCGAAACAGTAGCAATGGAAACACCAGCCTTCTTGGAAACATCATATATATTCATATTCAACTCCTGTTGTGTGATACATAAGTCATAATTTAACTTGCAAAATGTCAAATGTAAGCACTTACATATTGATAAAATAATTATACAATGGTATTAT
>CAKRKK010000015.1 GCA_934358235.1 uncultured Lachnospira sp. | reverse complement strand
ATATCATATCGTCAATAATGATAACATCCTTGCCCTCTACGTTAGTACCAAGGAATTCATGGGCAACGATAGGATTACGTCCGTTAACAATCTTAGTATAATCTCTTCTCTTATAGAACATACCCATATCAAGACCAAGTACATTAGCAAAGTATACAGCACGTCCCATACCACCCTCATCAGGGCTGATTACCATCATATGTTCGCTGTCGATATGAAGATCATCTACGCCAAGCAAAAGGTACTTAATAAACTGATATGTGCATGATACAGATTCAAATCCCTTAAGAGGAATAGAGTTGTGTACTCGTGGATCATGTGCATCAAAAGTGATGATATTCTCAACACCCATAGCTGTAAGCTCCTGAAGCATAAGGGAGCAGTCAAGGGATTCTCTTCCAGATCTCTTATGCTGTCTGCTTTCATAAAGGAATGGCATAATAACATTGATTCTTCTTGCCTTTCCACCGGCTGCAGCGATTACTCTTTTAAGATCTGCGTAGTGGTCATCAGGTGACATATGGTTAGTGTTACCGCAAAGTGAATATTCGATGCTGTAGTTACATACATCTACCATAATATATAAGTCATAACCACGGACAGAATCGTTAAGTACACCTTTACCTTCGCCTGAACCGAATCTAGGTGTGCTGGCACTTACAACGTAGCTGTCTCTTTTATATCCGCTAAATGCAAGATTAGACTGATTCTCATGTTCTCTTTGTTCTCTCCAGTTTACAAGGTATTCATCAACCTTTTCGCCCATAGCAGAGCAGCTCTTTAAAGGAATGATTCCGAGTGTTCCGTATGGAATTGTTGCAGTATGACGTTCGTCTCGTGGCATTGTATTATCCTCCATTGTATAGATAAAAATATTTATTAATATTAAAGAATTTAGCAGCACATAAACTAAAAATAGCTGCTCACTAAACTCTTAATACACATACATAGTTAACTATAAACATTTATATTATAGAAGTCAATTGTTTTTAATAGATTCGTTAGCATTTTTCAGGTTATGATAATTATAATCAGCGGTTAGTCTTAGGATAGCCCTTCTTTGCCTTCTGAATCCTTATATCATCGCAGAATAATCTGTGTATAGAGTATGCACTTATAAAGCGTGAAAATATACGTTCAGTATAAACATCCTCAAGCTGTGGCATAGAAAGATTCGTGGATATAATTACGCTTTTGCGTCTGAGTATTCTTTCATTGATTACATAAAACAGCTTGGATATAGTATATGAATTGTAGTTTTCGGTTCCAAGGTCATCTATGATAAGCAGGTCGCAGTCCATAAAGTAGCTTACGTCCTGATATTCAACAGATTCCCCTTTGTTAAAGTCAACATTTTCGAAGCATTTGAATAATTCTATAGCAGTAAGATAGATAACACTATGGTAACTATCCAGCAGTTCCTTTGCTATACAATTAGAAAGAAAGGTCTTGCCTACGCCGGTTTCACCTAACAATAACAGGTTAGCAAAGCTGGTATCGAAATTTCTTACAAAAGACTGGCATACATCAAACACCTTGCGAATATTATTGTAAGGTGTGAGTCCTGTTGCAGAATCAATAGTGGTTTTATCATACCAGTCAAAAGAAAATGTTGAAAAGTTCTCATTGGAAGTGATGTTCTTTAAGTTGGAGTCATGATATATAAGGTCGATTGCCTTCTTCTTAAAGCAGGAACATCTCTCACCATTAACATATCCAGTATCGTGGCATATATTACAGGTGTATATATCATCCAGATAATCAGCAGGTCTGCCAATAGAGGCGAGGAGCTCAGACTTTCTTGTTATAAGAGCCTGTAATCTGGAATTGAATTCATCGGTATCCGTGTTAGGTGAATCTTTTCCTATACGTCTGGCAGCCTCCTGCATTGAAATAGAGATTATTTCATCCTCAATTGTCTGATATTGCGGACAAAGTTTAATAACTTCATTGTAGCGCTCATTCTGTATGGCTACATTACGTGTGTGAATATCATCATACATCCGCATCACTGCTGCATACTGAGTGTTGGTAAGGGACATAAAAAACACCTCTTTTCTGGTCAATGTTAGTTGTTCAATAATGAATTGTACCAGTCTTCGGACTTTTTGTCACGTTGCTGGAAGTTGTTAAAACGGTTGTTATTATTCTTCGCAGAGCTTTGATATTTAGCCTTGGAGTTGTTGCTTGCTGCATAGGCAGCATCATCCTTCTTAATATCCTCCATAGTCGAAATATTAGAGCTTTTCCACTTTGACAGAATGCTATCGGCATATTCAAAGCTAGGCTGATGAATAGCTTTAATTGTTCTGTTGCAGGCCTCTATGATAATGTCTGTATCAAAGCAGTAGGTGTCGGCCCACTTAGATATCATAGCACGTTCGTGCTGTCCGGGATCTCTGTTTGATATACCAAAGGCCTTCATAATCTGATATACCGAATCGGTATGGTTTGCGACCTCCTCTTTGGCTTCGGTAACAGTCCGTATACCATTGTTGGCCCACGCAAGAGCAACCTTTTCGATGTAATTGATACTTTTCTTGTTGTGTTCAACACAATATTCAAAAAGGTAATCTATGAGTTCAATAGAAAAATGTAGTGAATCATAGAAATATACAATAGCATTAATCTCTTTAATAGAAAGAGGCCTGCTAAGATAAGATTCAATAACGTAGAGCAGCATAGAGAAATTCTCATCAGAATTAAGCTCACTTATTTTGTCAGCAGAATACTGCATATCTGAAGGCTGTATCTGAGTAACAGCGCCAGCACCAGCAGAGCTGTTAGCTGAGCCCATTACATTGTTTAGTGTATTGTTAGTTGTGCTGTCTATTGTGCTGCTAGTTATGCTGCTAGTTATGCTGTTTGCTGCGTTATTTAAAGTATTGCTGCTGACATCAGCAATATTCTGCTGGCTGTTATTACCTGTGCCTAAGTTACTTATGTCAGCTTTATTAGCGAAGCTGTCTACACCGCTTATGTCGTTAATAGTTATGTTGGACAGGCAGTCATTATTTCCTGCAAATGTAAGGGAGAGTACATCACACTTGTCCCAGTAGCGCAGGGCTCTCATAATATCAGCCTCTGTCTGGTTGAAGGTATCAGCAAGAAGAGAAACACTTATGCTGGTATTGCCTGAGCTTATAAGATAGAGCAGGTAAAGATATACCTTTACGAATTCACCGTTAGAGTCTGGAACATAATTACTTATAAATAAGTTGGAAATAGCTGTGTAACCAGAGTTACATCTGCTTGATAGTGTAAGTTTATTCATATATTCATAAAAGTCCGTTTATATAAGGACTTATCCTCCTGATAATAGCTGTGTGCATTACATCAATAATACTAAACCGAGCAGATTATAGCATAGTAAAAATTAAATGAAAAGTGTGTTAAAAGCAGGCGCTTTGTATTGTGGATATTGTGGATAATGTGGATAACTCGTGGACAAATGATGTTAAATATTGAATATTACTACATTTTGTGGATTAAGGTTGTCAACAAAAAAATCCACACTTTTATATTGTGTATAACAACATAAAAATGTGGATAATGTGGATAACTTTGTTGAAAAGATTATTAAATGAGCCTGAATGCCTATTTTAGTAGGTCTTCACCTATTTTATAAACATCTCCGGCACCCATAGTTATCAACAGGTCACCGTTGATACAATTTTTTTTCAAAAAGTCTTCAATTTCTTCAAAAGTTTCGTAATAATAACATTCCTTGCCTTCAGCTTTAATGAGCTTGCAAAGATCAGCAGAGCTTATACCAAGATTATCAGTTTCGCGTGCTGGATATATGCTGGCAAGGACAACCTTGTCGGCAAGTGCAAGGGCTTTAGCAAAGCCGGGCATAAGAGCCTTAGTTCTGGAATAGGTATGTGGCTGGAATACACACCATATTTTATTGTGTGGATACATATGCGCAGAATTGAGTGTTGCGGTAATCTCATCTGGATGATGTGCATAGTCATCTATTACAGTTATACCGTTGAAAACACCTTTTTTCTGGAAGCGGCGGTCTGTTCCTGTAAAGCTGCTAAGACCTTCCTGTATAGCCTTAATTGGTATTCCAAGCTTTATGCATGCAGCAATAGCGGCAAGGGAATTGTATACATTATGAATACCCGGAACAGAAAGCTGAATAACCGTTTCAGGTTTATTGTTAATAAGAAGTGTGTATGAACAGCGTCCATAAGCATCATGGTTAATATCTGTGGCACTATACATAGAGCGTAGCGGATCTGAACCAAATGTAATAACCTCACAGTCAGTATCTTTATAGAAGTATTCATAATCATCAATATCAGTATTTATGACAAGTGTTCCATCAGAAGGAAGCTTTTCAGTAAAGAGCTTGAAGGAGTGACGTATATCATCAAGGTCTTTAAAGAAGTCGAGGTGATCAGCTTTAACATTAAGTATTATATTAAGTGTAGGATTAAAGGAAAGAAAGCTGTTAGTATATTCACACGCTTCTGTAACAAACAGATCAGACCTTCCTACACGTATATTTCCACCAATACTATGAAGAATTCCGCCAACTGATATAGTAGGATCGGCATTGGCAGCTAAGAGAATCTCAGTAATCATAGAGGTTGTTGTTGTTTTTCCATGTGTACCGGCAACATTGACAGCGGTTTTGTAATTCTTCATAACCTGTCCAAGAAGCTCGGCTCTTGTCATAGTTGGAATTCCGGCAGTAACAGCGGCCTTAAGCTCTGGATTATCAGGATGAATGGCAGCTGTGTATACAACCAGGTCAATATCAGAGGTAATATTATCAGATGACTGTGGATAAGATATATGGCAGCCGTCTTTTACAAGCTCTGTGGTAAGCTCTGATTCGTGGGAATCTGAGCCGGATACTGTGAAATGTCTGTCTATCAGAATCTTAGCCAGACCACTCATACTTATGCCTCCGATTCCGATAAAGTGTACATGTATTGGACTATTAAAATCAATATTAAACATAGGATGTTCCTTTCTGATGATAAATTAACAGGTAATGTAAAATGTAAAGCGATACAGCGATACATAACATCGTTAACGCCAGAATTGATATTCGGCACTTTCATTATTATATGCCTAAAGAGTGTATTTTTCAAACGTAAATAGATATAAAGTTATACATAGCTTTATATGCTAAACTGTGGTACTTATGAACTGTATATTTTTTGTTGAAGTATGTAAAATTAAGCAGAAATTATGCGAAAATTGCATATGTTAAAATGTAACAATAAAATGTAAAATAAATTGTATGAAAAATCAGCAAAAAAAGACAAAATTATTTTTACTTAATTGATATTATATGGTATAATTTATACAACTTAAGATAGTAAATTAAACATCAGAGGTGGTAGCATGATTAAAAAAGAAATGATAGCAATGCTGTTAGCTGGTGGTCAGGGCAGTAGACTAGGTGTTTTAACAGCGAAGGTTGCAAAACCGGCAGTTTCATTTGGCGGAAAGTATAGAATAATAGATTTTCCACTTAGTAACTGCATTAACTCAGGAATTGATACAGTAGGTGTATTAACACAGTATCAGCCTCTACGTCTTAATTCCCATATAGGAATAGGTATCCCATGGGATCTTGACCGTAATGTGGGAGGTGTAACAGTACTCCCTCCATATGAGAAGAGTACTAACAGCGAATGGTATACAGGAACGGCCAATGCCATTTACCAGAATCTTGAATATATGGAACAGTATCATCCGGAATATGTACTTATTCTTTCTGGTGATCATATATATAAGATGGATTATAAGATAATGTTAGATTATCATAAGGCGAATAACGCAGACATAACAATAGCTGCCATGCCTGTACCGATTGAGGAAGCAAGCAGATTCGGAATTGTAGTGACTGATGAAGATAACAGGATAACAGAATTCGAGGAGAAGCCAGCTAATCCTAAGAGTAATCTTGCATCTATGGGTATATACATATTTAAGTGGAGTGTGTTAAAGGATGCACTTATTAAGCTTAAGGACCAGAATGAATGTGACTTTGGTAAGCACGTAATCCCATATTGCTTTAATAATAATAAGAGAATATTTGCATATGAATACAATAGCTATTGGAAGGATGTCGGAACATTAAGCTCATATTGGGAAGCTAATATGGAACTTATAGATATAATTCCAGTATTTAATCTTTATGAGGAATTCTGGAAGATATATACAAGAACAGATACTATTCCACCTCAGTATGTTGCAGATAATACATTTATAGAGAAGAGCATCGTCGGTGATGGAACTGAAGTGTATGGAAGAATATATAATTCAGTTATCGGTCCGGGTGTAACGATTGAAGAAGGTGCTGTGGTCAGGGATTCAATTATTATGAATAACACAGTTATTGGTAAGAATACGATAGTCAATAAGTCAATTATAGCAGAGGAAGTAGTCATAGGTGATAACGTAGAGTTAGGTGTAGGCGAAGAGGTTCCTAATGTAAAGCTTCCTAAGATATATAATTCAGGTCTTGTTACTATTGGAGAATGCTCTGTGATTCCGGATGGAGTCAAGGTTGGTAAGAATACAGCGATTTCAGGAGTTACAACAGCAGAGGATTATCCGGATGGTTTATTACCAAGCGGTGGCATTATTATTAAGGCAGGTGAAGTAGAATGAAAGCGATAGGTATAGTATTAGCAGGCGGCAACAACAGGATGATGCGTGAACTGACAAATAAGCGGGCTATTGCTTCAATGCCTGTTGCAGGAAGCTACAGAGCGATAGATTTCGCACTTAGCAATATGTCTAATTCACATATACAGAAGGTTGCAGTTATAACACAGTATAATGCAAGATCACTTAATGAACATTTAAGTTCATCTAAGTGGTGGGATTTTGGTAGAAAGCAGGGAGGTCTGTATGTATTTACTCCTACTATAACAGCAGAGAGCAGCAGTTGGTACAGAGGAACAGCAGATTCGCTTTATCAGAATATAGATTTCCTTAAGTCAAGCCATGAACCTTATGTTGTTATTGCTTCTGGTGATGGAGTGTACAAGCTTGATTACAACAAGGTGCTTCAGTATCATATAGAGAAGAAGGCTGATGTTACGGTAGTTGTAAAGAAGCTTGATAACAGGGCTGATATAGGAAGATACGGAGTGGTTGCACTTGCAGATGACGGACGTATTACAGATATCGATGAGAAACCACTTGAGACTAATCTTTCAACAGTATCAACAGGAATCTATGTAGTTAGAAGACGTCTTCTTATTGAACTTCTTGAGAAGGCAGCAGAAGAGGACAGATACGATTTCGTAAGGGATATCCTTGTAAGATATAGAAATATCAAGAAGATATATGGTTATATGCTTGATACATACTGGAATAACATATCATCGGTAGATTCATACTATAAGACGAATATGGATTTCTTAAAGAGGGATGTAAGAGATTACTTCTTTAAGCAGTATCCGGACATATATTCAAGGGTAGATGATCTGCCACCAGCTAAGTATAATTATGGGGCTAATGTATCCAACAGTCTTGTATCATGCGGTTGTATCGTGAATGGAGCAGTTGATAATTCAGTACTTTTTAAGAAGATATACATTGGTAATAATGCTGTAGTTAAGAATTCTATCATCATGAATAATGCGTATATAGGAGATAATGCGTATATAGAGAACTGCATAGTAGAAAGCAATAGTACTATTAAGGCTAATTCGCGATATGTAGGAGAGAATGGTGTTAAGATAGTTATAGAAGATAGTCCTTCATATTACTAATAGGTTAATACTAATAGGTTAATCACGAACAGAGAATAACAGAGTAATAGAAGATTAATAGAAGAAGTAGCTGTCTATTATAAAACAGAGTAGAAGTAAAGCATATAACTAATGGGGGTAACAAATGAATATTACAGATGTCAGGGTAAAAACAACTGCTGGTAAGGGAAAGCTGAGAGCTTATGCATCAGTTACATTTGATGATGAGTTCGTTGTACACGATATCAGGGTTATCGAAGGAGAAAAAGGCTACTTTGTGGCTATGCCAAGTAAGCATATGTTTGAGGGAGGCTTTAAGGATATTGCACATCCAATCAGGCAGAGTACAAGAGAAAGCCTGTCGGATGCTGTTCTGAAGGCATATGATAGTATGGTGGAGGAATAGAGGCAGCCAGAAGTAACATAAGTAAGACATCATAAAAAGAGCGTACTTTCTGCTTTAACTAATAAGCAGAGAGTACGCTTTGTTATATATCATTCTTGTTTCCTTTGATGCGGCGGAATTGTGTTGGTGAGATGTTATTAAGATGTCTGAAGGCATCACCGAAGTAGTTGCTGTTATCAAAGCCGCATTGAAGTGCAATCTCAGTTATGCTCATATCGGTTTCAAGCAGTAGCTGCTCAGAGTGGTTAATGCGTATGGTATTCAGGAATTCTTTAAAACCAAAGCCGTTAACAGACTTGAATTTCGTTGAAAAATACGATGGATTAAGGTGAAGCACACCGGCTACTTCATCAAGCGTGAGATTCCGGTTGTAGTTCATCATAATATAATTCATGGCTTTCTGGATAGCAGTATCAATGACCTCAACATTATTCACAAGCGAAGCAGTGTGGGAGGCAAGAGCATTGTCACAGTATCTTGCAAGCAGAACAAGCAGATTCTGCAGGTTACACTTGATAAGGCATTCTGATAAGCTGGCGTGTGACTGTTTCTCCTTTATAAGTATCTGGTATATATTCTGTATGTTAAAGCGCTGCTCATTAGGAACTGAGAAGAAGTGCATATAATAGGTATCCTTAAACTGGTTAAAGCCAAGTTCATTAATAATATCGGATACATAGTCATGCGTGAATTCAATATCCAGTCTTTCGTGGAAGGTGTTTTCAATATATGTAGTTTTGTGAAGTACATTATCAGGAATGAACAGAATGGTGCCGGGGTTCATACGGTATGTATTATCGTGTATAAACATATTGCACGAGCCATTCATAAGATAATACAATTCACAGTATGAGTGAGAGTGGGCTGAATGCATAGTATAGGCTGATGAGTAGGTCTTCTGGGATATTTCAAAACGTGATTGCATAGGGCACCTCCTTTATTTGAGTGGTTTTTATTATTAAAGCTGCATACAAGAGAATGTCAACAATTTATAAATGTATACAAAACAAAAATATACAAAATCACGGACAAAGTATTTGTTGTAAATATATTATATACATAAAAATAACTGCATACAATATGCTTCCAAACAAAATAAGAGGAAAATGAGAGGAACTTTATTTTTTGGCAGAGATAGTTTATGATATATTGAGTTGTGTCCCGGCGCACCTGACACACCTTTGTTATTATTAAAATGTGCGCAGAAATGAGGAGTAATATGTATATAATAGCTGGTTTGGGAAATCCTGGAACACAGTATGCGGGTACAAGACATAACGCAGGTTTTTCATGCATAGATGAACTTGCAGACAAGTATAATATTAGTGTTGATACATTAAAGCATAAAGGACTTATAGGAAAAGGTGTTATAGAGGGAGAAAAGGTGCTTCTTGTAAAACCTATGACTTATATGAATAATTCAGGTGAATGTATAAGAGAGGTAATGGATTATTATAAGGTGGATATTGATGAGCTTATAGTGATATTCGATGATATAAGCCTTGAACCAGGAAAGTTAAGACTGCGTCCAAAGGGAAGTGCAGGTGGACATAATGGAATAAAAAGCATAATATCGCAGCTTGGAAGTGATAAATTCAAGAGAATAAAATATGGTGTAGGTGATAAGCCAAAGGGCTGGGATCTTGCAGACTGGGTGCTTGGAAAGTTTCCGACAGAGCTTTATCCAACACTAAGAGAGGGTAATAAAAGAGCCTGTGAAGCAGTTGAATGTATAATGAGCGAAGGCATTGAAAGTGGAATGAATAAGTTTAACGGATAAGCTTAACGAACAAGGTTAATGAATAAGTTTAACGGATAAGCTTAATAGATAAGTTTGATGAATAAGGTTAATGGATAGGTTCAACGGATAAAGCTAATTAACAGATTTGATGGATAGCTTCAATGAATGATGGTGAATGCGATTAGGAGGATTGTTTTGAACACATTTTTTAGGCCAGTTAATGATATGGCAGTAATAGAACAACTGAATAATAAATTATCAGAGGCTGGTGGAAAAACGGCACTTATAAGTGGCTGCATAGATACGCAGAAGGTTCATATAGCGAGTGCCGTTGGACAGAATTACCGGTTTATGTTAGTGGTAACGAGTGATGAGGCGAAGGCCAGAAATATGTGTGATGATGCAGCCTTTTTTAATGGCGGGGCTTTGTATTATCCTGCAAAGGATGCCATTTTTTATAGTGCAGATGTTACGGGTAATCAGATAACGGGGCAGAGATTAAACTGTATAAGCCGCATAATAGAGCACCTTCAGGATAATACAACAGGAGTACTCACAGTTGTAACTACGATAGATGGTATAGCAGACGAACTTATGCCGCTTAAACGCTATATGGATGCGATTATAACTATTGACAGTACAAGTGAGATAGATACTGAACAGCTTGCAAAGCAGCTTGTTTTAATTGGATTTGAAAGAGTTGGAATGGTTGAAGGTAAGGGGCAGTTTTCAATCAGAGGTGGAATTATAGATATATTTTCGTATACGGATGATGCACCTGTAAGAATCGAGCTGTGGGATACAGAGGTGGATTCTATAAGAATGTTTGACGCTGAAAGCCAGAGATCAATAGAAAAGCTGAATTCATACAGAATATTTCCATCAACAGAGTATATATTTACAGATGAAGAAAAGAGCAGGGCACTTGACAGAATAAGGCAGGAAAGAGACAAACAGCTAGAGTGCTTTGATTATGGCAGACGTAAGAGAACGCAGGAACAGATAGAGGCAGGCAATAATCTGAATAAGCTTGTTGGGGATGTGGAAAGAACTGGCAGGTATGATAAATTTCTTAATGTTATAATTAAAGATACAGTTGGATTAACAGAGTATTTTCCTAAGGAGAGTACTCTTATTGTGCTGGATGAACCTAACAGATTAAAGGAATGTAATGAGCTTACATTATATGAATACAGCGAAAGTATGAAAAACAGACTGGCAGCGGGATATGTGCTTCCAAGCCAGACCGACAGGATAAAACCGCTTCGCAGGATAATTGCCGGCATGAAGGATAATAAGAAGCTTATACTTACAACTCTGGATTATAAGCCGGAAGGATATGAGCCGGATTATAAAACACATGTTGAGACAAGAAGCATAAGCTCCTATAACAACAGCTTTGAATATCTTGCCAAGGACCTTACGAAGTATAAAAAGAGCGGTTATACAACTATATTGGTGTGTGGTTCAAGAACTAGGGCACAAAGAATAGTAGATGATCTGGGAAAGCTTAGTATTCCAGCCTTTTATAGTGAGGATTTCAGTAAGGATTATGGCAAGGGACTTATTATAGTGACGTATGGAAGCCTTCATAAGGGCTTTGAATACCCTGTGCTGTCCTTCGTTGTTATAGCGGAAAATGATATATTTACATCTAAACGTATTAACAAGCTGAAGAAGAAAAAGCACGATGGAAAGAATATAGCCAGCTTTAATGAGCTGAATATTGGTGACTATGTTGTGCATGAGAATCATGGACTTGGTATATACAAGGGTATTGAAAAGATAAAGGTTGAAGGTGTAGAAAAGGATTATATAAAGATAACCTATGCTGATAACAGCAGTCTTTATGTGTTAGCAACACAATTAGACAGATTGCAGAAGTATGCAGACCAGGATGTAGAGAAGAAGCCTAAGCTTAATAGTCTTAGCGGCAAGGAGTGGAGCAAGACAAGAGCTAAGGTCCACGGTGCAGTCGAGGAGGTTGCAAAGGAACTGGTAAGACTATATGCCATAAGGCAGAAGGCAGAGGGATATAAGTTCTCGAAGGATACGGTATGGCAGCAGGAGTTTGAGGAGATGTTTCCTTACGAGGAGACAGATGACCAGCTTAATGCCATACAGGATACTAAAAATGACATGGAAAGTGGACGTGTTATGGATCGTCTGATATGTGGAGACGTAGGTTATGGCAAGACAGAGGTTGCGATACGTGCGGCATTTAAGGCTATACAGGATGGAAAGCAGGTAGCATATCTGGTGCCTACAACAGTTCTTGCAAGCCAGCATTATTCCACATTTGTAGAAAGAATGAAGGGATTTCCTGTAAATGTAGGGCAGTTATCAAGCTTCAGAACTTCTGCACAGAACAAGAAAACTATCGAAGAATTAAAGTCAGGAATGATAGATGTTGTTATCGGAACACATAGAATATTATCTAAGGATGTTAAGTTTAAGGATCTGGGACTTCTTATAATAGATGAGGAACAGCGCTTTGGTGTTACCCATAAGGAGAAGATAAAAGAGCTTAAGAACAATATAGATGTGCTTACACTTAGTGCTACACCTATTCCACGAACTCTGCATATGAGTCTTGTCGGGATAAGGGATATGAGTGTTCTTGAGGAGCCGCCGGTAGACAGGCATCCTATACAGACCTTTGTTACAGAGCACAATGACGAAATGATACGGGAGGCTGTAACCAGGGAGCTGGCGCGCAATGGACAGGTGTATTATGTATATAATAAAGTCCGTAACATAGAGGAAAGGGCTGAATACATACAGAGTCTGGTTCCAGATGCGGTTGTGTCATATGCACACGGACAGATGGATAAAAGGCAGCTTGAAAGGATTATGTATGAATTCGTTAACGGTCAGATAGATGTGCTTGTGTCAACAACTATTATAGAGACAGGAATGGATATACCAAACTGTAATACAATGATAATAGAAAATGCGGACCAGTTTGGTTTGTCACAGCTTTATCAGCTAAGGGGAAGAGTTGGACGAAGCACCAGAACCTCATATGCATTTCTTATGTATAAAAGAGACCGTATGATATCTGAGGTGGCAGAGAAAAGACTGAGTGCCATAAAGGAATTCTCAGATTTAGGCTCTGGTTTCAAGATAGCGATGAAGGATCTTGAGATAAGAGGTGCGGGAAATGTGCTTGGTAAGAGTCAGCACGGACATATGGCGGCGGTCGGATATGACCTGTATTGTAAAATGCTTAATCAGGCGGTTAATACGCTTAAGGGAATAAAGAATGAGTATGAGTTTGAAACTACTGTTGACCTGGAGGTGGATGCATTCATTCCAGCTTCATATATAAGAAGTGAGTATCAGAAGCTTGATATATATAAAAGAATTGCAGCACTTGAAACAAGGGAAGAGCTGTCAGATATGCGCGATGAACTATCAGACAGATATGGAAGCATACCTTCAAGTGCTACTAACCTTTTGCTTATTGCCCTTATTAAATCGAAGGCGCATAAAATAGGGATAATGGACATTAAGGGAGTGACCAGCCCGAATCCGTCAGGTGGTGTATCGAATTGGAGAACAGTAATGACGGTGTATCCTAAAGCGGATATTAAAGCGGATAATATAACTGCGTTTGTTGATGCCTTTGGTGGTGCGCTTGAATTCAGACTGAAGGCAACGCCAGAGTTTATATGGACAGTAACGAAAAGAAAGTTTTCAAGTGCCAGGGAATATCTGGAAGGCCTGCTTGATATGATGGATATGATGGAGGATGCGTTAGGCAGCTAAAGAGTGAAGACAAATGAATTTTATAATTTAGCTGGCAAAACTCCGAACCTTTAGCTTCGGGGATGCCAGACAGCTTACAGCGAAACCTAAGTTTCGCTTTGTATATTAGTTTTTGCTTGAAAATACATATATTTTGCTATATAACAGGTATATATTAAAATATTAAAGAAAGGAGGAAAATCTAAATGGAATTTGCAGTACAAAGTAATGTCATTCGACATCTTTCAAAAGAACAGTATCAGACGCTTAGAAAGCTGTGTCAGTTGTCAAATAACCTGTATAATGTCGCTCTTTACAATATCAGACAGTATTTTTTCAGTCAAAAACTATTTTTAAATTACGAAAGTAACTACCATGAATGTAAAGACAATGAAAATTATGTCATGTTACAGGCAGGGGTAGCACAGCAGACACTTAAAGTTGTTGACAGAAGTTTTAAGTCGTTTTTTAACTTATTAAAGAAATGCAAAACTGGTGATTATCGTTACCATGATGTAAAGATTCCACATTATCGCAAGAAAGGTGGTTATTTCAACTTAATTCTTTCTACAAATGCAATCAGTGTAAAAGATGGATATTTTAAACTGCCTATTAGTAGAGAATATAGAAAAGCCCATCCAGACATGGAGGATATTCTGATACCTTATCCAGATAGATTAAATGATGCTGAATTAAAAGAAGTCCGTATTTGCCCTTATGATAATGGTAGATATTTCAAAATTCAGTATGTATATCACTGGTATAAAGAAGAAGTTAATGTAAATCCAGCTAATATCATGGCTATTGATTTAGGGGTAGAAAATCTTGCCACCTGTACTTCCAATGTTGAGACACCGTTCATTATGGACGGTCGTAAATTAAAATCAATCAATCAGTATTGGAATAAAGAGAAAGCCAGATTACAGTCCATTGCTATGAAGCAAGGGCAGAGAACCACTCACAGAATAAATCGCATTACAGTCAAAAGAAACAATCAAGTTAAAGACATTATTAAAAAGTCAGCAAGATATATCATCAACAACTGTATTGAGAACCAGATAGGTACTCTTATTGTTGGTTACAACAAGGATTTTAAACGTTCTGTGAATATTGGAAAAATCAATAATCAGAACTTTGTTCAGATATCTTTAGGAGATTTAAGACAACAGCTAGAGTTCTTATGTTGGACTTATGGTATTGAGTATATTGAACAGGAAGAAAGCTACACTTCTAAGAGCAGTTTCATAGATAATGATATTCTTCCAGAGTATAAGGCTGAACAACCATACTTAGGTAAATTCAGTGGTAGACGAATTAATAGAGGTCTATATCAGTCAGCAGATGGTACTGTAATCAATGCTGATGTGAACGGTTCAGCAAATATAGGTAGAAAATGTAAGCAGAACTTCACAATAGAAGAACTGTCTAGTGGACTGTTGGCAAGTCCTAAGCGTATAAGGGTAGCGTAAGTTACCAAACTACACTTGAATCCCCTGAGCTTTAGCTCTGGGGAGTGTCAAAAAAGTATTTACAAATCAGATATAAGTGTTATAATAAAGGACAGTTTAACACTTTAAAGTGTAACGCTTTAAAGCAAATAACATAGAAGATGAGGTAATAAGGTTATGGAACAAAAGGGAGAGTTAGTATCATACAGACCAGATATCAAGGTTGTGGATTGCACACTTAGAGATGGAGGACTTGTTAATAATTTCGAATTTAGTGAGGACTTTGTACGTGACCTGTATAAGGCTAATGTGGCAGCAGGTGTTGATTATATGGAATTCGGATATAAGGCATCCAAGGAAGTGTTTAATGTAAATGATTATGGTAAGTGGAAGTTCTGTGATGAGAAGGATATCAGGGAAATAGTTGGTGACAATGATACAGACTTAAAGATTTCCGTTATGGCAGATGTTGGAAGAACTGACTTTAAGAAGGATATTATTCCTAAGTCAGAAAGTGTTATAGATATGGTAAGGGTAGCTACATATATCAATACAATCCCAGCAGCGATTGAGATGATTAATTACTGTGCAGATATGGGGTATGAGGTTACTATTAATATAATGGCAATATCTACTGCAAGTGAGAATGAACTGGATCTTGCGCTGGAGCTTCTTGCAGCACAGAGTAAGGCAAATGTTATTTATCTTGTAGACAGCTATGGCTCATTATATCCGGAACAGATAAGAAGACTTGCAGACAAGTATCTTAAGGTTGCAGAAAAGTATGGAAAGATGGTCGGAATACACGCCCATAATAACCAGCAGCTTGCATTTGCCAATACTATCGAGGCATGTACAATAGGTGTAAGTTATCTTGATGTTACCATGAGTGGTATGGGAAGAGGTGCTGGCAACTGTTATTCAGAGCTGCTTATGGGCTTTTTAAGGAATCCTAAGTATAGAATCTCTCCTGTACTTAAGTTTGTGGAGAAGCATATGGTTCCACTTAAGAAGGCTGGCGTAGTATGGGGCTGTGATGTGCAGTATATGATAACTGGCAATTCAAACCAGCATCCTAGGACAGCTATTGCATTTACAGCAGAGGGAAGAACTGATTACGATAATTTCTATACACAGATTACAAGCTATGAATGATTGTAAGGTAAATGCATATAGATACATAAAAAATACATGGATAGAATGATTAGATAAGCAAAATTTATTGACTTATAGAAAATGTGGGTATAAAATATCCGTAATTATTAATCGATGGGATTCATTATAGTAGACACGTAGGAATGTGTTATGCCAAGGGGGTTAATATATCGTATCTCCTGACAGTAGGGTGAGTAAACTGTCGAACACGAAAGGAAGTAGAATTATGGCAAAGAAAGATATTGATTGGTCTAATTTAGGATTTGGCTATGTAAAGACTGATAAGAGATTCGTAGCTAACTATAAGGATGGAGCATGGGATAACGGAGTTATTACAGATGATGATAAGGTAGTTATTAGTGAATGTGCTGGTGTTTTACAGTATTCACAGTCATGCTTTGAGGGTATGAAGGCATACACAACAGAGCAGGGACATACAGTTATTTTCAGACCAGATATGAATGCAAGCAGAATGGCAGATTCATGTAGAAGACTCGAGATGCCGGTATTCCCAGAAGATAAGTTCGTAGAAGCTATTGCAAAAACAGTAAGAGCTAATGAGGACTGGGTACCACCTTATGGCTCTGGTGCATCTTTATATATTCGTCCTTATATGTTTGGAAGCAATCCAGTTATCGGTGTTAAGCCAGCAGATGAATATCAGTTCAGAGTATTTACAACTCCTGTTGGTCCATACTTCAAGGGCGGCGCTAAGCCACTTACAATTAAGGTTTCTGATTTCGACAGGGCAGCACCTCACGGAACAGGTCATATTAAGGCAGGTCTTAACTATGCTATGAGCCTTCATGCTATTGTTACAGCTCATGCAGAGGGATATGCAGAGAATATGTATCTTGATCCAGCTACAAGAACTAAGGTAGAAGAAACTGGTGGAGCTAACTTCCTCTTTGTTACTAAGGATGGCAAGGTTGTAACACCTAAGTCAGACAGTATCTTACCTTCTATTACAAGACGTTCATTAGTACATGTAGCTAAGGAGTATCTTGGCCTTGAGGTTGAGGAAAGAGAAGTTCTCTTTGATGAGGTTAAGGATTTTGCTGAATGTGGTCTTTGCGGTACAGCAGCAGTTATCTCTCCAGTAGGAAAGATTGTTGACCATGGTAAGGAAATCTGCTTACCAAGTGGTATGGATGAAATGGGACCTGTTACAAAGAAGTTATATGAAACTCTTACAGGTATCCAGATGGGTAGAATTGAAGCTCCTAAGGGCTGGATTTACACAGTAGACTAATAAAGCACGCTGTTTGGTTGTTTAACTTTGACATAGCTTGCGTTAATATATTCGGTCAGAATGTTTTTATATTGCGTTCTGACCGAATTTTTATGTGATAAATGTATGGTTGGTGATGGGGTTAAAGGCATATTATGCAGCTCTTTAATATAAGCTGTGCAGAATGGTTGTGCAATTAACACCTACACCATAAAATGAAAATATAGATGGAGTAAACATATGTTGTTTAGTGGTAAAGATTTAAGGAAGCTTATAATTCCCCTTATGTTTGAGCAGTTATTGGCGGTTTTAGTAGGATTGGTTGATACACTGATGGTATCACAGTCAGGTGAGGCGGCAGTTGCCGGAGTTGCACTTGTTGATAATATAAACAGACTTATTATCCAGGTTATGGCAGCACTTGCAACAGGTGGTGCCGTAGTATGCAGCCAATATATAGGCAAGGGAAAGGATGCCGAATCAAAGAAGTCAGGCGCGCAGCTTGAAACGGTTTTATTCATATTTTCAGTTATAATGACAGTATTTTCGGTTTCATTTACAAGACCTCTGCTTAAAGTAATATTTGGTACGGTTGAAGCCTCGGTTATGGATTGCGCGGTTCTGTATTTCGTGATAACAGCACTTTCTTACCCATTTCTTGGTATGTATAATGCGGGAGCGGCAATATTCAGGAGTGTTGGTAATAGTAAGGTCAGCATGAATATAAGTATATTAATGAATGTCATTAATGTGGCTGGAAATGCTTTGTTTGTGTTCGTGTTCAGATGGAGTGTAGCCGGTGTTGCGTTATCGACAGCACTCAGCCGGGTTGCTGCCGGTGTAGTTATGTCTGTGCTTGTATGTGGAAGGACTAATCCTATTAGAATAGATCATATAAAATATCTCATCCCTGACTGGATGTATATAAAGAAGATTCTTACAATTGGTATTCCGTCCGGAATAGAAAATGGTATGTTCCAGATAGGAAAGCTTATGGTAGTAAGCATGGTAGCAACCTTCGGCACAGCAGCAACAGCAGCCAATTCAGTTGGTTATACGGTTATTGACTTTGCCAATATTCCGGCTGCGTCTATGGGACTTGCGCTTATTACGGTTGTAGGTCAATGCATAGGAGCCGGACAGAAGGAACAGGCAAAAATGTACACAAAGAAGGTTCTTAGAAGGTCATATATTGGCGACTGGGCATGCAATATCCCGCTATTTTTTGCTGCGGGTTTCATAGCCTCATGGTTTCATTTATCACCAGAAGCAACACACATTACAGTTACTATATTAAGATGCTTTAATGTAGTGTCACTTTTTATATGGCCGCTTTCATTTACATTATCGAATCCGTTAAGAGCTTCAGGAGATGTAAAATATACTATGACTGTGAGCATAGTATCAATGTGGCTGTTCCGCGTAGGAAGCAGTTATATCTTCGGGGTTGTATTGGGAATGGGAGTGCTCGGTGTCTGGATAGGAATGTTTGTTGACTGGGCAGCAAGATCGCTGTGCTTTGTCATAAGATTTGTCAGTGGCAAATGGCTTGAAAGAGGTTCGCTGGCGTAGAGGTGCAGTTATTACCAGATAATGACACCGGATATAGAAGAATTAAAAAAGAATCAAATAAAAGAATGAAATAAAAGAATGAAATAAAAGAATTAGGCAGAAGATATTATTCCGGATTAAGGTGTGGTATCTTCTGCTTTATTATATTATTTCTGAAAATTATTAAAATATCGTATTGAAATAAATGAAAAGTTGTGATATATTTTTAATGGAATAAGAAATGTTTAGTAAGAAAAATATATAAGAAATCTGGAATATAAATTCATATAAATTCTGATTCTGAAATAAGAGAAATAAGAAAAATAAGAAAAATAAGAAAAATAAGAAAAATAAAAAATAAAAAATAAGAAATAACAAATAACAAATAACAAATAACAATTAAGAATTAGGAATTAAGAATGTGAATTAATATATCTGCTATAATCGGATTCGATTTTAATCCCCATATTATTAAAACTAAATATTAATATTTTATGAGAAAAAGAGGAAAAACTAACATTTATACTAATGCATATATAATGTGAATTATAGTATGAGCTGTAGTATAAATTGTGATGTAAAGTACCGGAGGTGTAGTGTAGATGAAGTATCTAAAAGTAAATACAAATCTTGCGGAAGCACTTACCAGTCTGGAGGAAAAACAGGCAATGCATGATGATTATGCAAAGCTGATTCTTGCAGATCCGCAGGTGTTAGCAAATATCGTAAAGGTGATTGTGCCGGAGTTCAGGTCATACAGTATAGATGAGATAATTCCCTGTATAGGCGAAACGGTAGTATCGCTGAGGTTACCAGAAAAGCTGTGTGTA
>CAKRKK010000014.1 GCA_934358235.1 uncultured Lachnospira sp. | reverse complement strand
ACTTCTGCATGAAAATACTTCTTATCAAGCCACTTCTGATACAGTCTGTCTTCAATTTCTGAAGGATTGTAGTTTTTCTCTAATTCCTTACTCATGGTAATGATTCCTTTCTATATTCTAAGGAAATAATCCATCTGGTTATTTTCTTATAATCTCAATCTGTTTAATGATAATATTACCAGCGGAAAATGTCAACACGCCTCTATTTCTTTGATGTTAAATTCATTCCCCTGCAGCAGATATGTATGTATGCTTCCACACTCCGGGCAGGTTTTTCCATACTCAATTGTATTATATCTGCTATGACAATCCTCACAATATGTTATGGCTGGTATTTTTTCTATAACAAGCTCTGAGCCTGCCAAAAGTTCTTCCTTCTTAATTGCCCACTTCCAGCAGTCTGTAAGATAAGTATCAATAACGCTTGACACTTCTCCTAACTCAAGCACAACCTTTGAAATACTTTCTATATCATTCTGTACTGCAACCTCCTTCAGATCATCTATTATATGAAATACAACACCTAATTCATGCATAATATCCTGCTTTCCGCTCAATAAATATTGTTGTTTGGCTAAGCAGCCATTTAATTCTTCTTTCCTGCAAACTTAATCTTAATTGCCTGCTTAGCTCCATAAGGAAGGATGTACTTAAGCTTATCCTCACTCTTTCTCATGGTACTACACTCTGGAAGCTCTCTGTTAAGATGTATTGCATCAAACTCACACTTAGTTGTACATATACCACAGCCGATACACTTATTATAATCAACTACCGATGCTCCACATCCAAGACATCTTGCTGTTTCCTGCTTAACCTGTTCTTCTGTGAAGGTAAGCTTTGCATCCTTAAAGGACTTCTTATGATCAAAGGAGGTATCCATTCCTGCTGTCTGTCTGCTGCCATTGTCATAGCCTTCAACCTTGATATTATTCTTATCAAGCTCTATGAAATCCCTTCTGTTACGTCCAATAGTAAGTGAGCTATGTGGCTGTACATATCTATGAATAGATATGGCTGCCTCTTTACCTGCTGCAATTGCATCTATTGCAAATCTAGGTCCTGTATACACATCACCACCAATAAATATATCAGGATCAGTTGTCTGATATGTGAGCTTATCAGCCTTTACTCTTACTCCATCAACCTGCACATTGGTACCTTTAAGAAGCTCTCCCCAGATAGTAGACTGACCTATACTTAAGAACACATGATTACATTCTATTGTCTTTATATCATTTTCATCATACTGCGGATTAAATCTTCCATCTGCATCCTTAACTGATGTACATTTCTTAAGAACAATTCCTGTTACTTTACCATTCTCTGTAAGTATTTCTTTAGGTCCCCAGCCGCAGTCAAGCTTAACGCCTTCTTCAAGTGCTTCTTCTACTTCTTCATTAGAAGCTGGCATATTATCCCTGTCCTCAAGACAGAACATTGACACATTATATGTACCTACTCTTGTGCTTGTTCTTGCAACATCAATAGCAACATTACCTCCACCAATTACAACAACATCACCTTCAAGCGGATATTCGTGAGTAGAACCGGCCTGCTTTAAGAAATCAACAGCAGATACAACACCATCGGCATCTTCTCCTGGTATTCCAGCCTTTCTTGAGCCCTGACAGCCAATAGCTATATAGAATGCCTTATAACCCTGCTTTCTTAATTCTTCTATTGTAATATCCTTACCTACTTCAACACCAGTCTTGATATCAACACCCATCTGGCGTATTACATCTATTTCTGCCTCGACAACGTCCTTTTCAAGCTTAAATGATGGAATACCATATACAAGCATGCCTCCAGCCTTCTCGTTCTTTTCAAATACGGTTGGCTTATAACCCTTTTCGGCAAGATAAAATGCACATGAAAGTCCTGCCGGACCACCACCGATTATCGCTACCTTTTCATTAAAATATCCCTTCGTTGCTGGTACAACCGGCTGTGGTATATAACGTGTATCTGCTTTAAGATCCTGCATTGCAATAAACTTCTTAACCTCATCTATTGCTATAGCTTCATCAACTCTTCCTCTTGTACATGCATCCTCACATCTTCTGTTACATACATGTCCACATACTGCTGGGAAAGGATTCTCTTTCTTAATAAGTGCAAGTGCTTCCCTGAATCTTCCCTGTGCTGCCATCTTAAGATAACCCTGGACAGCTATATGTGCTGGACAGGCTGTTTTACAAGGTGCTGTACCTGTATCATAGCAGTTAACTCTGTTTTTATCCCTGTAATCCTCTGACCACATATGAGGTCCCCACTTCTGTTCTGATGGAAGCGGCATCTTTGGATATTTAATCTCACCACCATCCTTAGTGCATAGCTTCTGACCAAGCTTAACAGCACCGGCTGGGCAGTATTCCACGCATCTTCCACAGGCAACGCAGTTTTCCTTAGTAACTTTGGCAACATACGCAGAACGTGACATATTAGGCGTATTAAACAACTGTGAGGTTCTTAATGCATAGCATACATTAACATTACAATTACATATAGCAAATATCTTATCCTGTCCATCTATATTAGTAATCTGATGTACAAAGCCATTATCCTCGGCCTTTTGTAATATTTCAAGAGCTTCCTCTTTGGTAATATATCTTCCACCCTTGCCTGTTTCCACAACATAATCTGCCATATCTCCAACTGCAATACACCAGTCTGCTGGATCATCAGCACATCCCTCATCATAGGTCTTTCTTGACTTACGGCACGAACATGGACTTGCTGCATACTTTCCATCATACTTGTCTAACCAGTATGATATTTTCTCCAATGATATAGCCTCGTTGTTCATATCGATAGCCTTCTCTACCGGAATAACGTGCATACCTATTCCTGCGCCTCCTGGTGGCACCATAGGTGTTATCTTTTCCAATGGAAGACGGCTCATTCTTTCAAAGAACCTTCCCATTTCAGGATGCTCCTCAAGCACTGTGGAATTCATATTTGTAAATTCTGCACTTCCTGGAACAAACATAGGAAGCACATACTGTTTCTCATGCTGTGGATTCTCCCAGTTATACTCCAAAAGACCGTTAAACGCCATCTGCTCTAACTGTGCTTCAAGCTTCTTTTCCTCCATACCTGTTATCTTAACCATCTGCTTAAGAGTCTTAGGCTTACGGACTCCCATCTTTAACGCAATTTCTGCCTGCTCATCTGTACATATAGGTGCTAATCCCCAATACTCAGGGCTATCTGCTGTCAGCTTCTCAAAGCCCAGTTTAATAGGCACTCTGTCTGTTATCATCCTGCCTAACTTAAGGATTGGCTCTCTTACCGGAAGTTCCGGATGCGGATTCTTGAATTCTTCTTTACTCATAAATGTCCTTTCCTCCAATATACTTTATTGGATTTCCTATTCTTTAGTTGTGATAATATTAATCAGCACTTTTCCACTCTGCTACCTGTGTTCTAAGCCATTCAGCCCATTCCTGTATTCCTTCTCCTGTTTTGGCACATATAGGAATAACCTTTGCTTTGGGATTTCTCATTGCTATATATTCCCTGCACTTTTCAAGATCAAAGTCAAAATATGGCATAACATCAATCTTGTTAATAAGAACAACATCACATATAGAAAACATAAGCGGATACTTAAGTGGCTTATCATCCCCCTCTGGAACTGAGAGAATCATCGCATTCTTCACTGCACCTGTATCAAATTCAGCCGGACAGACCAGATTACCAACGTTCTCTAATATTGCCAGATCAATATCACTTGTATCGAGCTCATCAATCCCCTGTCTTGTCATATCTGCGTCAAGATGGCACATACCACCTGTATGTAGCTGAATTGCCTTTACTCCTGTATCTGCTATAGTCTTTGCGTCCACATCAGAATCTATATCAGCCTCCATAACACCTATTCTCATATCTGTCTTAAGTGCTTCAATAGTTCTTGTAAGTGTTGTTGTCTTTCCAGAGCCTGGTGATGACATAAGATTAAGTAAAAACACTCCTTTTTTCTTAAGCTCACTTCTTAAAAGCTCTGCACGCTCATCATTACTTTCAAAAACACTTCTTTTAACTTCAATCACTCTTACCTTTTCCACTACGCTTCTCCTTATTCTACGGATTTAATCAAGTTTTCTTTGTATATTGATATATAAAGTATACCGCTTTCACATAAAAAAAGCCAGTACATGATTACGTCACCACCGGATTATATGCCTAATCCGGAACATTAATTATGTACTGGTTCAATATAATATATTCTGTTTTATTACGCTGCTTTAATTATAAGACTGAAAGATAATTATCCATTTCCTCTGACATCTCTTCATAATTACTGCCCATAGCTTCTGCTATTTCCCCATATAACAGCTTTCTTGCTGTTGTGAGCATTCTGCTGTCTGCTGACTTCATACGTCTTAGTTCCTTGGCTCTCTCATTCTTTATATTAAACAATGCCCTTACAAGATGCATAAGCTGCACAAGATCCTGTGATTTAACCATCTCATCATACTTCATAGGATGTATCTTTTCATTGAGCTCAGCATCCTGCTTGCAGAATCTTGCCCTGTCTATAAGTCTGGTGCAGGTCTGTTTGTCAATAACACTTCTTATCATAACCTTATTACTATCAACAGGAGAATATATAATACCCTTACTGTCATATACTGGCTGAAGAAAATAATAATCCTTATCTATCCCTTTAATAGGTGGTCTGCCAATCTCTTCTATTTCACATACACCTACCACACCATAAACAACCTTATCATTTACTTCAAACATATCATTACACCTCTCATCGAACTACTGCATATTCAATTATCTCTCATAACCTTGTGTAATTATACATCAATTCGACATTTTTTTCAAAATGATTTTTCAAAAAAACAATTAAAATACAATCCTGTATAAAATAAAAACAGATTATTCTGATAAAACCTTACCAGAACAATCTGCTTCCTTCATATATAATCTGCTTAAACTAGTAAACAACTAATAAATATATGTATCCCACTTAAACTTAATAAAGGTCTACCTTTCCAGCTACATTGCCATTAGCAACATAATAGCAGGCATTATCCTCAGGCTTAAGATACATCTTAAGATCCTTGATGTCTACATTCTGGCTCTTTGCATCCTCTGTTATTCTTGCAACAAGAGTTTCCTCATCAACCTGCTGTCCATTATACTGGAAGAATAACTCCTTCTTTACTGTTTTTTTAGAAGTCTGTTTTCTTGCTGGCTTTACCTCTGGCTTATCTGAAGCTTCTTTCTTTGTACCTGTCTTCTTTGCTGCTGGCTTAGCTGCAGCCTTATTAGCAGTACCTGGCTTTCTGCCTCTTTTCTTTGCTGGTGCTTCTTCTTTAACTGCCTTCACTTCATCAACAATAGCCTTAGCTTCATCCTTCTTTTCTTCTATATCAGCCTTAACCTCATTCTTTACTTCGTTAAGCTTTGCTGCTATACTCTCAGTCTTTTTAGCAACAGTTTCCTTTACTGGCTTCTTATCTGTTGTCTTAGCAGATGTTGTCTTTCTTGCTGTTGTCTTCTTGCCCTCTTTAACCTCTGTGTTGGCAGCCATGCTTTCATTAACCTCTGATGTGCTTCCAAATATGTCCTTTGTTTCCACCTTACTAGAATTAGACTTCATAATTACATCCTCCCTAATCAGTCACTACATGTTAAAAAGTTTCTAATAGCATCTGCAGCTTCATTCTCATCATCTCCTGCTGCAATAACCTTTACTTCGATGCCTTCCTTTAATCCAAATGCCATAATCCCCATAAGACTTTTAGCATTGATATTTTTTCCTTCGCCCTCAATCTCAATATGACTATCAAACTTACATGCTATCTGAACAAGTTCAGCTATTGGATTCTTATGTGTCTTGTCAATGTCTGCAACCTTAACTAATTCTGTCATCGTTAACATCCACCTATCTTTCATTAATTAATTACATTTGTAAAATATAACGCATACACACAAATAAGTCAATACCTAACTTAAGCTACACAATATATTATATAATTCAGCTTTAGCTATTTCAAGTGTTAATTTATACGATGATATCGCAATATTATCAATAATAAAACCGTAAATAACCGTCAAATAACATAAACGATTACAAGCCTTTATCTGCATATCCCATATGATATAACTCATCCATCTGTTTGTCAAACTTTGATGTCAGCTCATAATCTGTAAGCAGCTTGATAAGCTGTTTTATCTTTACATCATCGGTTTTAACCCTGTCTATATTATCCATAACCTCTTTATACACGCTGTCAAGGCCGGTTATCTGTGCACATTCATCAAGTCCCTCAATATAGCTTAACATTCCTAGTGAATATGCACATTCATAATTTCCTGTCATTTTAGCATTATCATAATTGCATTTGGTGGCTATGGCTGTTCTGACTAACTCAGTAACCATAATTACTTATTCAGCTCCTTTTTAAAGGTTTCAATATATGTCTTTACTGCTTCTGTATCATAGTTATGCTCCTTCATAAGCTTAATAAAATGTGAGCCAACTATAGCACCATCTATAACATCTCTTAAAGGTTCAACATCCTCTGCTGTTCTTATTCCAAAGCCCATCATAACTGGAACCGGGCTGTTCTTCTTAACTTCTGTAAGATATTCTTTTATCTGTGTATGGAAATTAGCACCCTTTCCTGTAACTCCCATCTGTGAAACACAATATATAAAGCCCTTAGCCTCCTTTGTAAGCATAGGAATACGATTCCTTGAAACAGGGGATACAAGTTGTATCAGTATCGGTGCACCATCAACCTTTGCAAGTGCCTGCTTTAATTCGCCCTGCTCTTCATATGGAAGATCTGGAATAATAAGTCCATCAACCCCGCACTCTGCACATTTACCTGCAAATGCATCAAGTCCATAATGATATACAGTATTGTAATACATCATAAATACAACAGGTGTTTTAAGACCTGCTTTTCTTACTTTTTCCATCAGTTCAAAGGTTTTCTTTAATGTTGCTCCATTCTGTATGGCTTCATAAGAGGCATTCTGTATAACAGGACCATCAGCAACCGGATCAGAGAATGGTACTCCAAGCTCCATTATATCTATCCCTGCCTCCTCCTGTGCGTGCATAAGCTTTGCTGTTGTATCCATATCAGGAAGTCCTGCTGTTGTATATGTTATAAATGCTTTTCTGCCCTCATTCTTAAGAGCTTCCATTTTTTCTTCAATTCTATTCATTATTTATTAGTCTCCTCTCCGTTAAGATACTTCTGTACTGTATGAACATCCTTATCACCGCGTCCTGAAAGACACATAACAATAGTCTTACCCTTATATTCACCCTGTGCCATCTTTAATACGTGCGCAAGTGCATGTGCACTTTCTATTGCCGGAATAATACCTTCCTCCTTGCACAATTCCATAAACGCAGCCATACACTCTGAATCAGTTATAGACACATACTTTGCTCTGCCTGAATCTCTTAAGTATGCATGCTCTGGTCCCACACCTGGATAATCAAGTCCTGCTGATATAGAGTGTGCCAGCTTAATATTTCCAGCCTCATCCTGTAACAGATATGATTTCATTCCATGCAGCACGCCAGGTTCTCCTAGTGCCATAGCAGAAGCATGCTTTCCTGTTTCTACTCCAAGTCCGCCAGCCTCTACTCCTATTAAATCGACCTCCTTATCATCCAGAAAGTCTGCAAACATTCCTATTGAGTTAGAGCCGCCTCCTACGCAAGCAACAACCGCATCAGGAAGTCTGCCTTCTTTTTCTAATATCTGCTTTCTAGCCTCCGTTGATATTACCCTCTGGAATTCCTTAACCATCTTTGGATAAGGATGAGGTCCGACAGCAGAGCCTATTACATAAAATGTATCCTCTGCCTTTTCAGCCCAGGTTCTTATAGCTTCGTTAGTAGCATCCTTAAGAGTTGAGCTTCCAGTTGTTACCGGCTGTACCTTTGCACCTAAAAGCTCCATCTTAAATACATTAAGTGATTGTCTTTCTATATCCTCTGCTCCCATATACACGGTACATTCCATTCCAAAGAGTGCAGCTCCTGTTGCTGTTGCAACACCATGCTGTCCTGCACCTGTTTCTGCTATGACCTTAGTTTTTCCCATTCTCTTTGCTAAAAGAATCTGTCCAATTACATTATTGATTTTGTGTGCACCCGTATGATTAAGGTCCTCTCTTTTAAGATATATCTTTGCACCATACTTATTGCTCAGCTTTTCTGCATAATATAAAGGATTCTCTCTTCCAACATATTCTTTAAGATAATACTTATACTCCTCTATAAACTTAGGATCCTTCATAGCTTCATTAAATGCTGCTTCAAGCTCATTAAGTGTATTCATAAGTGATTCTGAAACATATTGTCCACCAAATTGTCCATAATATCTGTTATCCTGCATTGTTACTCCTCTTTTCTTATTATTTATAATAATTAACTTTTATTATTGTCTTGCGTTATTTATGAACTGTCTTATTTTATTCTCATCCTTGCCTTTTATGAGAACATCATCATATTCAACGCCACTGCTTACATCAACCACATCAGGCATTACACACTTTACAGCAGCAGCTATATTATCGCTGTTAAGTCCACCTGCCAGAAATAATTTCTTTTCCTTTAATTCAAGCTCCTTTACGCTGTTCCAGTCAAACACCTTACCTGAGCCTGGAATACCAGCATCCAGAAGAATTCCTGCAACCTTATCTTTATCAGCTTCCTTAGCTATATTCTTTCTGATATTATTTATATCATCCTCTGATATATTAATTGCCCTTATTATTGGCAGCCTGCATTCCCTGTAGACATCCTCGTGCAGCTCTCCGTGTATCTGTATATAATCAAAGCCCTTATCCTGTATCCGCTTTAACTGTCCAACATCTGGTGAAACTGTTACTGCAACAGTTTTAATGTCTGATTTTTTCAATATATCAACATATTCTCCTGCTTCATCTATCGTTATGTTCCTGCGGCTTTTAGGATAATACACAACCATCCCTGCATAATCCGCGCCATACTTTATAAGAAGCCTGGCATCTTCTCTGCTTGTTATTCCACATATTTTAATCTCTGGCTTTCGTGCTTTATATGTCAGCTCCTGTGTTTCACATTCATTATCATATATGCACTTATATTCAGCTATCAGTTCTTCTGGTCTGACAGCCTCCATAAGCACCGTTCCTATAAGAAGTGCATCAACCTTACTTCCTGCCAGCAGCTTTATATCGTCTATATCTGAAACTCCGCTTTCTGATACCAGAACCTTCCCTGCCCTTCTCATATCAGTTGTCACCATAGCTGCCAATCTCTTTGTGGTTTCAAGGTCAACAGCAAAGGTCTTAAGATTACGGTTATTAATTCCAATTATTTTAACATCCAGTGCAAGCATTCTTTTCATTTCTTCTTCATCATGCACCTCACACAGTACATCAAGCCCAAGGCTATATGCAAGCTCATACAATTCCTTAAATCTGGCGTCATCAAGTATCGCAGCAATAAGCAGTATTGCATCTGCGCCTATAACCTTAGCTTCATATACCTGATAAGGATCTATTATAAAGTCCTTGCGTATAACAGGCAGCGTTGTCATACCTCTCATCTGCTTAAGATACTCTGTGCTTCCATTAAAATGATCCTCTTCTGTAAGACAGGATATTGCATCTGCACTTTCACTATATTGTCGGATTCTTTCAATCAGATCTATCTTATTATCCATAGTACCATGACTTGGCGAAGCCTTCTTAAACTCACCTATAATTGATAAGCCATCTTTTCTTAATGCCTCATAAAAGCTATAACTCTTCCTCGTAGATGAAAGTGCAAGCTCCTTCATCTTTTCCTCGCTTATTTTTTTCTTTTGTTCAGGGAGTCTTCTTAATTTATCCTCAACTATAACATCAAGTATCATGCTTTTCTCCTCTTTCTTATATCCTGCCATTAACGAAATTCTCTATCATCCTTTTGCCATGCTCTGTATATATCGATTCTGGATGAAACTGTAATCCAACAACGGGATAGTCTCTATGCTTTATAGCCATTATTTCCCCGTCCTCTGTTCTTGCTATAACCTCAAGCTCATCAGGTATTGTGTCTTCTATAACAGCAAGTGAATGATATCTTGCAACCTTTACTGGTGAAGGAATTCCTGTAAATATGCTCTTACCCTCATGCATAACCTCTGACTGTTTTCCATGCATCAGCTTCTTGGCATAGGAAACTGTTGCTCCAAATGCTTCTCCTATGCTCTGATGTCCAAGACATATTCCAAGTATAGGCTTTTTCCCTGCAAAATACTTTATTGCTTCAACACTTATGCCTGCCTCCTTAGGACTTTTTGGTCCCGGAGATATAACAATTGCCTCAGGATTAAGTTCTTCTATCTGTTGTATTGTTATCTTATCATTTCTTACAACCTTAATATCATTGTTAAATATTCCTATAAACTGATACAGATTATAGGTAAATGAATCATAATTATCTATTAACAGAATCATAGCTTTTCCTCCTTAACAAGTGTCTTAGCAAGTGCCATAACCTTATTGCAGCACTCCTGATATTCAAGCTCTGGTTTAGAATCTGCGACTATACCTGCGCCTGCCTGAAGATATACCTTATCACCTTTTTTTATCATGGTTCTTATTGTTATGCAGAAATTCATATTTCCATCAAAATCAAGATAACCTGTGGCACCTCCATACAATCCTCTTCTTACTGTTTCAAGCTCATCTATAATCTCCATAGCCCTTATCTTTGGTGCACCGCTAAGTGTTCCTGCCGGAAGGAACGAGGAAACAAGGTCAAGTGGATGATATTCACCATTTCTTCTTCCCTCTACCAGTGAAACTATATGCATAACGTGTGAATACCTCTGTACATTCATAAACTGTGATACTCTTACCGAACCAAGCTCACTTATCTTTCCACAATCATTTCTTGCAAGGTCAACCAGCATAACATGCTCTGCCCTTTCCTTCTCATCTGCAAGAAGCTCCTCCTCTAATGCTATATCCTCTTCCTTACTTTTTCCTCTTCTTCTTGTTCCTGCTATTGGGCAGGTATATACCTTGGAATCTGTCTGTTTAACTATCATCTCAGGTGAACTTCCTATTATCTCGAAATCACCGAAATTATAATAATAAAGATAAGGTGATGGATTAAGCTCTCTTAACTTTTCATACAGTTCAAAGCCTGTCTGTTTAGTTTCAACCGTCCATCTTTGCGACAAAACTGTCTGGAAGATATGTCCATCCTTTATATACTGTTTTATTTTTTCAACCTTTTTACTATACTCCTCAAGTGTGTCCGATTTTTTCAATATATGTCCATCAAGAGTCATATTTACTTTTTCATCGTGATATTTATCAACGCCTGTGCGTGCCTGATTTATTAAATTCTCAGCTTCTGCTAAAGCTCTTTTCTTTCCCTCTTCATTATCTTCATCGAGCACAACTGCTGTAAATGTCTCTGCCTCATGATCAATAGCTATAAACTTTGAAGCAAGCATAAGCTGTATAGTTTCTATCCCAATCTCATCTGGATTATCATCTGGAAGCTGCTCTGTGTATCTTATATAGTCATATCCAAGGCTTCCAACAAGTCCGCCTGCGAATTCAAGCTCTTTTGCATCCTTTATTATCTTGAATTCATTGAAATACTCCTTTAACCTTTCAAGTGGATTACCATATCTGATATCCTTAGTTCCGTCTGCTTTAGTAATAACAAGACTTTCCTTATCTGACTGTATAAGCTCCTGAGGATCAACCCCCATAAATGTATATCTGCCGTTCTCCTTATCATTGCTCTCCATAAGAAAGCCCTTGTGTTCTCTTCCTAATCCCTTATACAGTTCTATTGCTGTTTCATTAACAATACTGACTGTTTTTTTGTAAGCCTTTAATACTCTCATGCGTTCAATCCTCCGGTATAACTGCTGTTAATGAACAAGTATGAAATATATGTTCCACACACTGTTCTTAATAGGAAATATCTGTCCTGCCTTTTTATATAGTCTTATATTAAAAAAGTCCCTGACAGGATTCTTTCCTGTCAGGGACGAATAATCTAACTATCGTGGTGCCACCCTTATTCATAAATGTATATACATTACTGATTATACCAGATTACTATCTTAACATCCTTATAATCTGTACACTCTATCATCTCTGATAAATGAGTATGTAATTATGTATATTACACTTACCTCTTTCCCGGATACTAATATATCCTGCCTCTATAACGTGAGGACACGTCACAAACTACTCAGCCTTATATACAGCCTTTAATATGTGCATCTCCCAAGCCCATTCCTTTAAGACTTACATACTGGTTTTCCATCACCACCAGCTCTCTGTAATGCTCGTTCATAAAGTACTATCTTGTTCTTAGACTTTAGTTTATTAAAATGTTGAAC
The DNA here is from genome assembly GCA_934358235.1 of uncultured Lachnospira sp. Lineage (GTDB taxonomy): Bacteria > Bacillota > Clostridia > Lachnospirales > Lachnospiraceae > Lachnospira. The sequence goes on along the minus strand of CAKRKK010000014.1, from coordinate 8,996 downwards.
TTATCATAGCACCATCGTCACAAATGGTCAAGCACTAATTTTATTTATTTTTCATTTCATTTTATTTTTGATTTTTCTTGATTTCCGGTGAAACTACTTTGTATTTGTCTTTTTCTTTTGCCTCTTTCCTTGTATCAGGCAGCTTCTTATAATCATCCGACTTTTTAAATTCAGAATATTCATCATTATACGCTGCTTCCAGCTCTTTTTTTGCCGGATCATCATCAGCTATACGTGACATATTAGTAAGATAGATATCCGCTGCCTCCTCTTTACTTTTAGCATTCTCAAGCTGTTTTTTCAAGGCTTCCCTCATAACCTGCACTCTTGCTGCTTTGGCATAGGTAATGGGATCATGTAATCTAAGATACTGCAATTCATCATAAGTAAGCTTCTTGCCACTTTCTAGCTTCTTATAAATCTTCTCAACAAAGCTTTTCTTCTGTTCCTCCGTCATTCCGGTTGTAGGATCAAATATAGCATCTACCGCTTCTTTTAACTGCAGACCAATCGTTGCAGTATCTATTCCCGTCTTACAATTCTGCGTATTATTATCCGCTGCATTAACATTACTGCCTGTTTTTACTGTTCTCATTGCCTTGCTTTCCTTCTGTATTCCACTTTTATAAAGAGCACTCCTGCAGCTATTTATTGCGTTATTATAGGCTTTTTCCTGTGTATTCATACTATTTCTCCGTTCTGCCCTGTTTTAAGAGCCTGCTTCATCCTCCGTATAAAAAAGGCTGCGGTCTGCAGCATCTTTTAACGAACTGATTACTGCTATCCGTAGCCTTACTTTTATAACATCCCTGTACTATATACATCGTATGAATATATATTATTCTTAACCCCTGCACAATAATATCATCATTTAAATTAATTCCCTTTAATAATTCTATCAGCTTCTATACAAGAAGTCCTGTTAATGCAGCAAAAGAATCTATCCTTGCAACATAATCACTATCTGACACCTTTCCAAAGCCATAGCCAGCAAATATAAAATCAATTCCTGCATCTTTTGCCGACTGTGCATCTCCTGCTGTATCACCTACATACACAGGATTCTTAAGATTATTTCTTTCTATCAGAAGCTTATTGCTCACACCCTTAGGTGCTCTTGTTCTTCCCCAGCATTCTGTATCTTCAAATACCTCCATAAATCCATGTGCCTCTAAAAAAGCCTCTATATAACCATCCTGACAGTTACTCACTATAAACAGCCTGTACTTTTTCTTAAGACTCTCAAGTGTTTGTGCCAAATCTGGAAAAAGAATACCACCTGTTTTCTTTAGGTATTCATTTTCAAACACGCACAGCTCATCCATTAATGCATTTCTTGTTTTATCTGTTTCTGCAGGAAAAAGCTTTGCAGCTATATCATACATAGGAAGTCCCATGCACTCTCCTAATTCCTCTGTTGTTATCGGATTTCTTACTATCTCATTATGCTTGTTAAGTATAATATTCCACGCCTCACATATTGGCTTTGACGAATCCCATAACGTTCCGTCAAGATCGAATATTATACTGTCATATCTATTTTTCATATCCATGCTATCCACCTGATTATATTATTTATCTTCCTTTTTATTATTACAGCACTACTTATACAACATACTTATACAACAAGCTATGCCTCCTCATTAAGGCATCTGTCTAACTCTGCTATAACATTTTCTAGCTGCTGCTCATTCGTTATGTCATATACTATCATAAAGCAATCCTTTGCAAGTCTGTATTCCTTATCCTGAAGCATAAGCTCACCCACTCTGTATACAATGCCTATGGTCTTTGAATCCGGGCCTGGCTCAACCTTCTCCTTATCAAACATATCCTGCATCTGCTTTATGGTATATTCTTTTACCTCTGTATTTTTGTTTTCATTACTTTCTTTATTGTCTTTATTATTTTCTGCAGCAGCTAATGCATTTTTTATGTATTCAAGCTCAGAATCCGCATTATCTGTATGATAATATATGTTACTATATGTATAGCAGGCTGCTGCCATATCCGTATTATATGATGACAGATAATAAAATCCCATATTTCTGTAATATCTTGCCATAGTTGCTCTTGTGCAGCAGAATCTATATGCCTGCTTTGTCATATCAAGATATCTGGTTATCATATTAAGATACTTATAACATTCTGCAAGCCCAAGATATGAATCTAAATCAACCGGATTCCAGCATAATGCATGCTTATATGCATCCTCTGCCCTCTTATACTTCTGCAGCTTTACACAAAGCTCTGCATATGTTCTGTAATATTCAGCTATTGGAAGCTCTGGCATACTTACATCTGTGTCAGGCTCAAAGTAACAGGCGTATATATAATACTCCATAATATGATTAGTACACAGCCATATCTGTCCTTCTTCCTCAGACCTTCTTACAACAAGGTCCTTATCTATCCTTCCTGCTTTTCTTACGCCTTTATATTCTTCCTCTATAACCTCAAGAACCTTTCCTAATATATCTGCCGACCTTTCATAGTCACCAGATTTAAACACTTCTTCATAATCACCATACTTATTTTTTAGTTCATTAAGTTTATTATAATCCATATAATGCTTCATTTATTAACAGCAATATAAACCCATATGAAAATTATTCATTCATATATTTATTTATATAACTATTAATCCTATCCTTTCCTTAAATGCTTTCTGGCATTTTTATTATCTTTTCTAACTAATTCTGCCGGACTTTTTCTTTCCTGGTATTCACCAGCAAGCACAGCCATGCTTCTTGGTGGTATCGTGACCGTTCTGGCTTCTTTATCTATGCTTACACCAGCTCCGTAAGCATCTGACATTGCGATTACTTTAAAGCCTGTATCACCTTCTATTTTTGGAAGTGCCAGCGAATAATTCTCCCAATGCATATTGTATGCAATATATATAAGTTTCCTTGACTTTCTATCATAGTATGTGTCTGAATACATTATTCCTATCTGTCTGCAATAATTATACATATCCGCATACCACGCATTCTGTCCATGAAAAGACACATCCGGATAACCCGACGAAAGACTATCTGACTGTGTTAATCTGTATCTGCTATGAAGTATACCGTACTTTTTCCTTATGCTTATCATTTGTTTCGTCCACTTAAGTATATCTATGGCCTCTTTGTTATTCTTCCAGTCCACCCATGAGGTTTCATTATCTATACAGTATGGATTGTTATTACCCTGCTGGCTGTTTGTGAATTCATCTCCACCTAATATGAGCGGCGTCCCCTGTGCAAGTATGATCATTGCAAGTGCATTCTTAATCTGCCTTATTCTTAACTGTTTTACCTTTAACCTTCTTGTTGCTCCCTCTTCACCGCAGTTCCAGCTATAATTGAAATTCTCGCCATCCCTGTTGTTTTCACCATTTTCCTCATTATGCTTTCTGTCATAGCTGACAAGATCATATAATGTAAAGCCATTATTAGTTGTCACATAGTTAATTACTGCTGCATTATCAGGATTATTTATCTGCATATCCGCAAATGCCCTTAGCATATTCTCATCGCCCTTAAGATAACGCCTTATCATATTCTGTACATCATTATTATAGCTTGCCATATGCCTATATATTCCCTTGCTGCCATTCCAGCTTATAGTCATAAGCTTAGTATCAGCAAGCTGTTCGTCCGCTGCAAGTGCATTAAGTGACACTTCATCACAATACACATGCACGCCATCTATATGATACTCCCTCACCCAGTATCTTACACATTCAATTATGTAGGAGGTCGTTACATCCTTAAAAAAGAACTCCATAACAATCTCTATTCCCATTCTGTGAAGGTGTTTAACCATATCCTTGAATTCTGTTGTATAATCTGTATACGCATTTTTACTTTTTATGGCCTTGTCGCTATAAGCTGCTTTAGGCGCAAAGTAAAAGCCATTGGTATATCCCCAGCAATTAACCTTTCTTTGTGGCTTTACAACATTTTTAAAATATTCCTCACTATGATATTTCAGGTCTGGATATGTATCCTGCATATATCTGTACCTTGACAAGGTTTCTTCATCTGCAAACTGTAGGAAATCCCCTGCCTCGTCATACTCATATGCCGGCATAAGCTCTACTGTTGTTATCCCTAATGACTTTAAATATTCTGCTTTTTCAACTATTCCGGCAAATGTGCCCCTTGCCTTTACCTTTGATGTTCTGCTTCTTGTATAGCCACGTACATTTAGCTTATACATAATGCAGTCCTCATATGGAATATGCAATGCCTTATCGCCCTCCCAGTCATATCTGCTTAGGCTTACCGGACTTAAATGTATTACATTATCTTCCTTACAGCCAAATCTTTCGCAGCCGGTAACTGCTTTAGCATAAGGATCCACTATATACTCCTTAGCTTCCCTAAAGCAATAATAACAATTATCTATATTAATATCTGTAATAAAAATAGAATAAACAATTCCAAGACTTTTTATGAGCTTCAGTTCATATAGAGCTTTCCCTGTACTACAATCAAAAATACACACATATACATCTATATTATTTAACGCAGCTCCTTTGCTGGCATATGCGAAATTATATCCACCATTTATTATATTGCAGCCCATAATACACGGGTTACCAACTTCATACTGCATAACAATCTCCATTTCTCCTGTTTTATGATGCTACATATAAATATTTTCATATCAGCCCTGTACAATCAAACTCTGGAATAAAGCTTTCATCCGCTGTATCCCCCTCTTGTATAAAGCCTTTCGTAACACCTATATCTATTGCATAATCAACAACCTCATCATATTCCTTTTCTGTCACTCTTCTGTCCAGCTCCTTATACGGCTTAACATGTTCTAACGGCGTATATTGATTCATTATGCTTATATATATATCATCCTTATATGTATCATAAAGGTAACGAATGACTGCTTTAGAATCATCAATGCATCCAGGAAGTATTAGATGTCTTACTATAACACCCTTCTTTATGATACCACTCTCTACATATCCCGCACATACAAGCTCATCACTATCACCATACATATCCGGGCCTCCTGTTTGTCTTACCATTTCCTGCAGAGCCCTTCTGGCGGTCTTTGGATAATCGGCTGCATTAGAATATCTTGATGCCAGTCCACTATCCATATACTTAAAGTCCGGCAGATATACATCAACTAATCCCTCCATACGTTTAAGCGTTTCTACATTCTCATAAGCACTTGTATTATATACAACAGGTATCCTAAGTCCCTTTGCTTTTGCTTTATTTAGTGCCTGTGCTATCTGCAGCGCATAATGTGTAGGCGTGACAAGATTAATATTGTTTGCATGTTCATTCTGTAATCTTAACATAATATCTGCCAGTTCGTCCACAGTTATATACTTTCCAACTGCTGCCGCTGCTATTTTATAATTCTGGCAGAACACACATCTTAATGTGCATCCACTAAAAAATATTGCTCCGCTGCCCCGTTCTCCAGATATGCAGGGTTCCTCCCACATATGAAGAGCTGCTCTTGCCACCTTTATTCTATCCGTCATAAGGCAGTATCCGGGCTTAATATGCCTGTCAGTCTTACACATACGTGGGCATAGCATACAATTATTATCACTTGTAATTTTTTCCTGCATCATCACTATCTCTGTCCTTTATCATCTCTCTGATTTTAGCAAATGCCTCTTTTATTCCACCTGTCTTATCTATAAGTCCTATATCTACTGCATCCTGTCCAACTAATATAGTTCCAAGATCCTTTGTGAGCATTTGTGTATTCATCATCATAGCTTCTACATCCTGCCCGCTGACCAGACTATGTCCTGCAATAAAAGAAACTATTCTTTTCTGTATTCTTTCAAAGTAATCATAGGTCTGTCTTGCTCCTATAATATTACCATTCATCCGCACAGGATGTATAATCATTGTTGCCGTTGGAGCTATAAATGAATAATCTGTACTGACAGCAAGCGGCACCGCTATACTATGCGAATCACCTATTACGAGTGATACCGTTGGCTTGCTCATAGATGCTATCATCTCAGCAAGTGCAAGTCCTGCGCTTACATCACCGCCCACAGTATTCATAAGAAACAGAACACCTTCTATATTGTCATCGTTTTCTATTGCTGCAAGCTGTGGAAGCATATGCTCGTACTTCGTAGTTTTACTTGCAGCCGGAAGATTATCATGTCCTTCTATCTCCCCTATAATTGTTATAAGCTTTATCGTACCTCTGCCATTATCGCCATCAAGTGTCACCTGTCCGTCACACATATCACCATTGTCTGTATCAGCAGTATTATCTATATTATCATTATGATTATTATGCATACATCTCTCCTATCCAGCTGCCAAGCGCATATTTTAAAGGCTGTTGTACCAGATATAATTCAGTCTGCCAACATCCTTTTAATATTATAATCTGCCAATATGCATAAAATTATTCATAACTATAGTCTTTTAAATGCATTATATGCCTTTTATCATTTTATTACCATCTGGAATCTGTCAATAAAAGTTCCATATACGCCGGCATAGCCATCCTGGCCATCCCTGGTACTGTCATCTATCTGATAAGGATAATAGCTCTGCCATCTCGGACTCACTCTGTAGTATGCATATTTATAGCCACCATCAATAAGCTCTGCATATGACGAAGCCTCATTATATAACAGCGAATCCGGTGTATAATAATATACTTCAACAGCCTCAACGCTATTACCATTACCCGCATAGCCATTATAGAAGTCTGTTATATCAGAATTTCTGCTATCAACATAATCCAGCCATCTGCCACCGGAATACACTCTGTATACAGCATAGCCCTTATCTGGCGCTATCGTTATTCCGGTTATATTCTCACCCTGTATGCCGGCATAATCCTCATCATTAACAACCTCAGGAAGCCAATATCCACCTCTTATCTGTGCGCGATATGTCACATTGACATCAGTATCAACCTTTGCCACAGTTTCTATATCCGCTTCATCATAGGAAGCCGTATAATCTGCATAATATATATTGCCATCGAATTCATGCCCATCTATCTTATAGGCACCAAACTGCCACATCATACATGGCATATCAGGCTCACTTACGCCCCAGTGTGCAAGCCACATATTAAAGCCCGCCGTTTTCTTCAGCCGCTCAAGCTCTAATACATGCTTATAATAATCATAGTTAGCATACACTCCTGTAACATAGCCAAGCGAATGCATTTCACTCACAAATCTTATACAGAAATCTGTAAGCATTTCTGTATTTTCATATACATTTATTCCATTGCGTTCCTTATAGCCATCTGCATCCTCCATATCAAACCACACTCCACGCACAGGATTACGTCCTTCAAGCATACGAAGCGTATGTGCTATTTCAGACTCGACCTCCTGCATATCAAGCGCATAGCTGTATATATATACCCCATATGGTATTCCAAGTCTTTCACATGCATCCATATTGCGTACAGCTTGTTTATCATCCTGACTTGTATAATCACTTCCATAACCAAGCCTGATAATAACGCCCTCTATATGCTCATCTACACTATCCCAGTCTATAATTCCATCATGACCACTTACATCTATAACAACTGCCATAGCTGCAGTCTTCATCATAAACGCCATTATAATACTGAGTACAATAGAAAATGTCATCTTTAAAAATGTACCTGTCCGGCTGTTTTTCATATTCTATGATACCTCCTTTCTCTTTATACTATTCTGAAAGGAGAATATCCGTTACTTTTATTACTCTATCAGGTGCTGTTTACTGCTTATGTATTCCTTCACAGCCCAGACACTATATATTTAAAGCATTATACATTTTAAAACATTATATATGCAAAAAGACCTGCTGCTACACATCAACAATGTTCACAACAAGTCTGACTGCAAATATTCTCTATAAATTACTCATTTCTGTATCCGTGAGGATTATGACTCTGCCAGTTCCATGAATCCCTGCACATATCCTCTAATGTCTTAGTTGCAGTCCATCCAAGGATTTCCTTAGCCTTAGCTGCATCAGCCCACGAATCTGGAAGATCTCCCGGACGTCTTTCACCTATCTTATAATTAAGCTTAACACCTGTTGAATTCTCAAAGGCGTGAACTATCTCTAATACACTATAAGGAGTTCCTGTTCCTAAGTTAAATATCTCTACACCCTTATGTGAATCAGCATATTCCACTGCTTTAACGTGTCCACAGGCAAGATCTACCACATGTATATAGTCTCTTCTGCACGTTCCATCTGGTGTAGGATAGTCGCCACCAAATATAGTAAGCTGTTCTCTCACACCTGCTGCCACCTGTGATACATATGGCATAAGATTGTTAGGAATTCCCTGTGGATCCTCACCAATCTTACCAGATGCATGTGCTCCGATTGGATTAAAGTAACGTAACAGTACAACTGTAAGCTCAGGATCTGCCTTTGCACAGTCTGTCAGAATCTGCTCCATCATAGACTTTGTCCATCCATATGGGTTAGAGCATTCACCCTTAGGCATAGTTTCTACATAAGGAGGCTTCTGATCTCCATAAACAGTTGCAGAAGATGAGAATACTATCTTAGTCACTCCTGCCTCTTTCATGCACTCTATAAGCGAAAGAGTTGTATCTATGTTGTTACGATAGTACTTTGCTGGAAGCCTGGTTGATTCGCCAACAGCCTTAAGTCCTGCAAAATGTATAACACAATCTATGTTGTTTTCCTTAAATATCTTACGAAGTGCTGCTTTATCCTTTACATCTGCTTCATAGGATACTATGCTTTTTCCTGTTATTTCCTCAACTCTCTTAATTGATTCAGGGCAGCTGTTACTATAATCATCTACGATAACAACATCATGTCCTGCATTAATAAGCTCAACTGCTGTATGTGAGCCAATATAACCAGCTCCGCCTGCTAATAAAACAACCATATTAGTCTTTCTCCTTTTCTTCACAGTTTTAATGTATAACCCTTAGAATTCTATTCCATTAACCTTAAGAAGCTCTCTTGCACTTTCAAGTGAATCCTTACCCG
>CAKRKK010000013.1 GCA_934358235.1 uncultured Lachnospira sp. | reverse complement strand
GCAGCTAATGCTTCTAAGTCTAAGCAGGCTACATCACGTAAGAGAGCATTAGAGAAGATTGAACTTGATGAGATAAGACCATCAAGCAGAAAGTATCCTTATATTGATTTCAGACCATCAAGAGAGATTGGTAATGAAGTGCTTTCAGTAGAAGGAATATCTAAGACAATAGATGGAGTTAAGGTGCTTGATAATATCTCCTTTATAGTAAACAGAGAGGATAAGATTGCATTTGTTGGTTCTAACGAGCTTGCAACAACAACATTATTCAATATTCTTACAGGCAATATGGAACCAGATGAAGGTTCTTACAAATGGGGAGTAACTACTTCACAGGCATATTTCCCTAAGGATAGTGCAGCGGAATTCAACAGAGAGGATACTATTGTAGAATGGCTTACACAGTATTCACCAGATCCAGATCCTACATATGTAAGAGGATTCTTAGGACGTATGCTTTTCGCAGGTGATGATGGTGTTAAGAAGGTAAAGGTTCTTTCTGGTGGAGAGAAGGTAAGATGTCTTATATCTAAGATGATGATTATGGGCGCTAACGTGCTTATATTTGACGATCCTACTAATCACCTTGATATGGAATCTATCACAGCACTTAATAACGGTCTTATTAAGTTCCCTGGTGTTACATTATTTACATCGCACGATCATCAGTTTATACAGACAACAGCTAATCGTATTATGGAAATAGTTCCTTCAGGACAGCTTATTGACAAGATTACTACTTATGATGAGTATCTTGAAAGTGATGATATGGCAAGAAAGCGTCAGGGCTTTGCAGAGGCTGCAAGTGATGATGAGGATTAATGTCCTTTTTACGTTATAATATGATAAATGTAAATAACATATAAATATAAAAAATGTATAAATAGTACACAAATAATATACAATATAGAAAGATGCCACAAGTCTATAAACCATTATATATGGTATAGTCTTAATGTGGCATCTTTCTTGCGTTAAGATAATGGAAATGTTATACTAATTAAGTTATGAAATTATGATGGAGGAGTTAATAATATGGCTTCAAGTACTGCAAAAAACAGAAGTCAGAGTAATAATAAGGGTTCTAAGAAGACAACTGCGGGGACTTCTGGAACAAGAAAAACCAATGCAGCTAAGCAGGCGGGTGGTGCTAAGAACAGTAAGAGTAAGGCAGGCAGCAGTGCTGCAAAGAAAAGCACAAGGTCTGCTGGAAGCACACCAGTTAGTTCTTCGGGAAAAGCTGTAGCGCAGAGCAATCCGTTAAAGGATGAGATAGTTTTATTATTAGCACTTGCGTGTACTATAATATTGTTATTAAGTAACTTTAATATGGCTGGAAGTGTTGGCCAGGGAATAAAGTGGCTGATGTTTGGACTGTTTGGTGTTGCAGCATATATAGTACCATTTATTGTGGCAGGAAGTATATTGTTTATGCTTGCTAATAAGGATATTATAGGTGTTATGCGTATAAAGGCAGCAGCAGTTTATATATTATCAGTAATTGCAGCAGCGGTATGGCAGAGAATTACTAACACACCTGATATAAAGGGCTCAGTAGGAGTGTATTTTACATATTGTTCAGAGCATAAAACCGGTGGCGGATTGTTTGGCGGATTATTATGCAGGATATTAAGTCCGTTAGGTGTCGCGGGTACGATGGTAATACTTATAATACTGGCAATAATATGCGTGATAGTAATAACCGAAAAGTCATTTATTGGGGGAATCAGAAGTAGCGGACACAGATTTGTAAAGGAAGCTAGAGAGGATTATTCTGCTTACAAACAGCATTCTGCAACAGTAAGAAAAGATACCGGAATAAGTGATGAAGAATACAGGGCTATGCGTGAAGAAGAAAGACGTCAGGCAAGAATCCGTAAGCTTGAAAAAAAGGAACAGGCAATAGCTGCCATGAAAGCTAAGGAAGAGGCGATGTCCAATGCACGCATGAATAATGTTGTAAGAGGAGTTACTAGTGACCTGACTATACACAATACACAGCCAAAGGCCGGAAATCCGGAGCTTGATATAAACAAGATAGAACCGGTAATGAGTGATGTCGATATTTATGAGGATGATATATATGATCCTCTTATTATTCCAAGAAAGCATAATAATACTGGTTATGCAGATGATATCACAGAGATTACTATGGATACAGAAGGAGATGCAAGGAATACTTCTGGTGCTTCTGATATATGGGAGATTCATGCTGATGAACCAAAGGAAGCCTATCAGGATGAGTTTATAAGTACAAAAGAAAGTGATGTACTGTCTGATGAAGCTGATAAACTGCAGGAGCCTGACGATAATGGTGATAATGAAATAGATGCATTTGCTAAGGTGACAGAAGATGATGCCTTTGATACAGCAAGTGAAGGAAATGCTGGTGAGGGCAGCGATAGCTTTATGGAGCCTGATGATATTGAGGATGAATATAATGATGGCAGTAAAGAAGAAAACGGCGAAGCTATGTCAGCATCAAAAACACCTCATAGTACAGAGGTATCGGCAGGAAGCTATGATAAAAAGTATAAGTTTCCACCGATAAGCCTTCTTAATAGAAATACAGGTTCTTCATCACTTAATCTTGAAAGAGAAAACCGGAATACAGCCATTACATTAAAACAGACACTTCAGAACTTTGGAGTTAAGGTGGATATAACAGATATAAGCTGTGGACCGGCGGTTACAAGATATGAGTTAAAGCCGGAGCTGGGAGTAAAGGTAAGTAAAATAGTTTCACTTGCAGACGATATTAAGCTCAGCCTTGCAGCAGCAGATATAAGAATAGAAGCCCCTATTCCGGGAAAGTCAGCGATAGGTATAGAGGTTCCTAATAAGGAAGCTGGAAGCGTATTTTTAAGAGAACTTATAGAAAATGATGCATTTAAGAATAACAGCTCGAAAATAGCATTTGCAGCAGGTAAGGATATTGCTGGAAAGACAATTGTTGCAGATATAGCCAAAATGCCTCATCTGCTTATAGCAGGTGCAACCGGCTCTGGTAAGTCAGTATGTATCAATACTATCATTATGAGTATATTGTATAAGGCAAGACCTGATGAGGTAAGGTTGATTATGGTGGATCCTAAGGTGGTTGAGCTTAGTACCTATAATGGCATACCACATCTTTTACTTCCGGTAGTAACGGATCCAAAGAAAGCTGCAGGAGCACTTAACTGGGCAGTTGATGAGATGACTAAGAGGTACAAGCTGTTTGCTGATATGGGAGTGCGTAATCTTAAGGGCTATAATGATGCTGTTGAGAGGATGGAGCCTAAGGAAGGAGAACCATCTGTTAACAAGCTGCCACAGATAGTAATAATAGTAGACGAGTTAGCAGATCTTATGATGGTTGCGCCAGGAGAGGTTGAGGATGCAATATGCCGTCTTGCACAGCTTGCAAGGGCAGCAGGTATACATATGGTTATAGCAACCCAGAGACCGTCTGTTAATGTAATTACAGGACTTATAAAGGCAAATGTGCCATCGAGAATAGCATTTTCTGTATCCTCCGGTGTGGATTCAAGAACTATACTAGATATGAATGGTGCAGAAAAGCTGCTTGGTAAAGGCGATATGTTATATTTTCCATCCAATATACCAAAGCCTATAAGAGTACAGGGAGCATTCGTGTCAGATGAGGAAGTCGCAAGAGTTGTTGAATTCCTAAAGGAGAATATGACAGAAGAGGCACAGTATGATGAAAGCATAGCAGATACAGTAGCCAGGAAGGCAACAGATGCTTCCACTAATGCTCCATCGGATGATAGAGACAGTCTTTTTGTGGACGCAGGATATTTTGTCATAGAGAAAGAGAAGGGTTCAATAGGAATGCTTCAAAGACAATTTAAAATAGGCTTCAACAGGGCAGGCAGAATTATGGATCAGCTTTCAGAAGCGGGCGTTGTAGGACCAGAGATAGGAACGAAGCCAAGAAAGATTCTTATGACACACGAGGAATTCGTTAATTATATTAATAACCATTAATATTGGACGAAGAGGTTATTGTGGTTCACAGATACAGCTAATATATGTATAATAATGTCTGGAAAAGAAAGAGCATTATTATTCAGGGAAATACACAAATACAGATAAAGGAAGGATTAAATTATGTCAGTAAAGAGCGATATTGAAATAGCACAGGAAGCAAAGCTGCTTAATATTAAGGATGTAGCAGCAAAGGTAGGAGTTACAGAGGATGAGCTTGAGATGTATGGTAAGTACAAGGCAAAGCTGTCAGATGAGCTTATACACAGAGTTGAGAATAATGAAGACGGTAAGCTTGTTCTTATAACAGCGATTAATCCAACTCCGGCAGGAGAGGGAAAGACAACTATAAGTCTTGGACTTACAGAAGCATTATGTAAAAGAGGCATTAATGCGATTGCAGCTTTAAGAGAGCCTTCTTTAGGACCTTGTTTTGGAATTAAGGGAGGTGCAGCCGGTGGTGGATATGCCCAGGCAGTACCAATGGAGGATCTTAATCTTCATTTCACAGGAGATTTTCATGCTATAACATCAGCTAATAACCTGTTAGCAGCTATGCTGGATAACCATATACATCAGGGAAATGCACTTGGTATAGATACCAAGAGAATAGTATGGAAAAGATGTTTGGATATGAATGACAGAACCTTAAGAAATATTGTTATCGGACTTGGTGATAAGCCAAACGGTGTTGTAAGGGAGGATCACTTTATCATAACTGTTGCATCAGAGATAATGGCTATATTATGTCTTGCAGAGGATATGAAGGACTTAAAGGAAAGACTTTCTAAGATAATTGTTGCATATAATTATGCAGGGGAGCCTGTTACTGCTGCAGATCTTAAGGCAACAGGTGCAATGGCAGCACTTTTAAAGGATGCAATAAAGCCTAATATGATACAGACTCTGGAAGGCACTCCTGTGCTTGTGCATGGTGGTCCATTTGCTAATATAGCACACGGCTGTAATTCAGTAAGAGCAACTAAGCTTGCTTTAAAGCTTGCAGATATAGCTGTTACAGAGGCAGGCTTTGGTGCTGATCTTGGTGCAGAGAAGTTCTTTGATATAAAGTGCAGAAAGGCAGGTCTTAAGCCATCTGCTGTTGTTATTGTCGCAACAGTCAAGGCACTTAAGTATAACGGTGGGGTTCCTAAGACAGAGCTTGGTAAGGAAAATATGGAAGCCTTAAGGAAGGGCATTGTCAATCTCGATAAGCATATTGAGAATATACATAAGTACGGTGTACCTGTTATTGTAACTCTCAACTCATTCATAACTGATACGAAGGAAGAATATGAGTTTATAAAGAAGCATTGTGAAGAGCTTGGTTGTGAATTCGCACTTTCTAATGTATGGGCCAAGGGAGGAGAAGGAGGTCAGGAATTAGCTGACAAGGTTCTTAGTACAATTGAGAATAAGAAGAGCGATTTTGCACCATTATATGAGGATGAGCTTTCACTTGAGGATAAGATTACAAGGATTGCAAAGGAAATATATGGCGCTGATGGTGTTACTTATGATACAAAGGCTAAGAAGGAGCTTGAGCATATAACACAGATGGGCTTTGGCACACTTCCTGTATGTATGGCAAAGACACAGTATTCACTTTCTGATGATGCAGCTAAGCTTGGCAGACCAGAAGGCTTTACAATTAATATCAGAGAAGTGTATGTTGATGCTGGTGCGGGCTTTGTAGTTGCACTCACAGGTAAGGTGCTTACTATGCCGGGACTTCCAAAGGTGCCTGCAGCAGAGGGCATTGATTATGATGAAAATGAAGAAAGAATAACAGGATTATTCTAAGACCTGCAATAAAATAATAGTCAGGAGGAGCAAGTTATGCAGCTAAAGGATATATTGGATGTATGTAAGGCTAACGAGATAGAAAGATTTGAATATACAATATTAAAGGGCAATGCTGATGCAGAGGTTACCGGAATTGCTTCTGATTCAAGAAAAGTAACAGATGGTGGTATATTCGTATGTATCGTTGGTGCAGTAAGTGACGGACATAAGTATATAGGACATATCAAAAGCAAGGCAGCAGTTATAGTTGTACAGAAGGGTTCAGAATATGAATTACCTGAGGAAAATGTAACAGTTATAGAGTGCAATAATACAAGACTTGCATTAGCACTTATGTCAGCGGCATATTTTGGCAATCCTGATAAAGAGTTATTTACGATAGGAATTACAGGAACTAAGGGAAAAACCACTACAACCTATATGATTAAGAATGTGTTGTGTGCATGTGGTATTAAAACAGGTCTGATAGGCACAATAGAAACTGTAATAGGTGATGAGACTATACCATCATGTAATACAACACCAGAATCTATACAGATTCATGAAACCTTTAGGAAAATGGTTGATGCAGGCTGTAAGGCAGTAGTTATGGAGGTGTCTTCACAGGGACTTAAGCTGGATAGAACAGCGGGCATTATGTTTGATATCGGTGTGTTCACGAATCTTGAGCCAGACCATATAGGACCAAATGAGCATGAATCCTTTGAAGATTATCTTTTCTGCAAGGCAAAGCTCTTTAAGCAGTGCAGGACAGGAATTGTTAATGCTGATGATAAGCATACTAAGGAGATACTAAGGGATTCTATATGCAGAGTGGAAAGCTATGGTGTATCAGATGAGGCAGATATAAGGGCGGTTGATGTAAGACTTCTTCACGAACCCGGTAAGATTGGTCTTTCATACAGGTGTCAGGGACTTATAGATATGGATGTTGAATTGTCATTGCCGGGAATGTTTTCTGTATACAATTCATTGTGTGCTATTGCGGTTACAAGACATTTTAATGTCGATAAGGATATAGTCGAAAATGTATTAAAGCAGGTTAAGGTAAAGGGACGTATTGAACTTGTAAAGGTTTCGGATAAGTTTACACTTATGATTGATTATGCCCATAATGCGATGTCATTAGAAAGTATATTAAAAACTCTTAAGGAATATCATCCTCATAGACTTATATGTCTTTTTGGCTGTGGTGGAAACCGCTCGAAGGAGCGCAGATTCGAAATGGGTGAAGTGTCTGGTAATTATGCTGACCTCACAGTCATAACCTCAGATAATCCAAGATTCGAAGAGCCTGAGGCTATTATGGAGGATATTAAGACAGGAATAAGTAAAACTGGTGGCAAACATGTGGATATAGTATCCAGAAAAGAGGCTATCAGATATGTAATAGAACATGGAGAGCCAGGAGATATTATTGTACTTGCTGGTAAAGGACATGAGGATTATCAGGAAATAAAAGGTGTTAAATATCCAATGGATGAGAGAGTTCTTATAGCAGAGGTGCTGGATGAATTAAAGGAGAAGAATGTACGCTGATGTTATAATAGATATATCACATGAACAACTTGATAGGACATTCCAGTATGAGATACCTGATGAACTTGAGGAGTCAGTAGAAACAGGCAGTGTTGTAAGGGTACCCTTTGGCAGGGGAAATAGAAGTATAACAGGTTATGTTGTACGGATATCAGATGAGCCAGCTTATGCTGTGGATAAGATTAAGAAGATAGAAGGAATTGCTTCAAACCGCATCAATGCTGCGACAGATATGATTAAGCTGGCTGCTTGGTTAAAGACACATTATGGCTGTACGATGAATCAGGCATTAAAAACAGTAATACCGGTTAAAGATAAAGTCACCCAGAAGGTAAAGAAAGCGGTATATCTTAATATTGATGAAACAGAAGCACTAAAGCTGCTTGATGTATATCAAAAAAAGGCAAAGGCGAAGCACAGGCTGCTTGCTGCACTTATACAGGAGCCGGTTATAGATAGTGAAATAGTAAGAACAAAGTTAAATATATCCTCATCAACAGTCAAGGCGATGCAGACCGAAGGGGTTATTGGAATAAGAACAGAGGAGTATTATAGAAATCCGGTTTCCGATAAGAAAGTATTTGGCAAGGATGTCGTGTTGAGTGAAGAGCAGAGGGCAGTCTGTGACAGAGTAATAACAGATTATGACAGAAAAGATTATGGAACCTATCTTATACATGGAGTTACTGGAAGTGGAAAAACTGAAGTGTATATGGATATCATAGAACATGTTATTAACGAGGGCAGGCAGGTTATTATGCTTATACCTGAAATTGCACTTACATTCCAGACGGTACAGCGTTTTTATCATAGATTCGCAGATAAGGTATCAATTATTAATTCACGTATGTCAAAGGGCGAAAGATATGATCAGTTCCTGCGTGCATTAAGAGGCGAAGTAAGTATAATGATTGGACCAAGATCGGCGCTTTTTACACAGTTTCCAGATCTTGGGCTGATTGTAATAGATGAAGAGCATGAGGGTGCATATATATCTGAACAGATACCAAAGTATCATGCTGTTGAAACGGCAATTCACATAGCTAAAGAGCATAATGCATCAGTAATTCTTGGCTCTGCCACGCCATCAGTAAGCAGCTATTACAGAGCACAGAGTGGAGAGTTCAGACTGCTTTCACTTGACAAACGTGCAGGAGATAGTGAGCTTCCAGAGGTCTATATAGCAGATATGAGAAAGGAACTAAGGGAAGGTAACCGGACAATATTCTCAACAAGGCTTCAGAAGCTCATAAAAGACCGTCTGGATAAAAAAGAACAGATAATGCTTTTTCTTAATAAGAGAGGAACGGCTGGCTTCATATCATGCAGAGCCTGTGGATACGTTATGAAGTGTCCGCATTGTGATGTGTCTATGACAGCTCATCGTAATGGACGGCTTGTTTGTCATTACTGTGGCTATGAAATACCTGATACTAAGATATGTCCAGAGTGTGGTTCTAAGTATATATCGGGCTTCAGGGCTGGAACAGAGGCGGTTGAGGATGCTGTACATAAGATGTTTCCGGAAGCGAGGGTGCTCCGTATGGATCTTGATACTACTAAGGGAAAAGATGGACATGAGCATATACTTAATGCATTTGCAACAGAGGCGGCAGACATACTTGTTGGAACGCAGATGATAGTAAAGGGACATGATTTTCCAAAGGTGACACTTGTAGGAATTGTGGCAGCGGATATGTCACTTTATGCAAGTGATTACAGGGCGGTGGAAAGAACATTCCAGCTTATAACGCAGGCAGCAGGACGTGCTGGAAGAGGAGAAAGACGGGGAGAGGTTGTAATACAGACCTATTCGCCGGATAATTATGGCATAGTGTGTGCTGCAAATCAGGATTATGCAGGCTTCTATGAGAAGGAGATTGCGTACAGGCAGATGCTTTCTTATCCACCTGTTAGTAATATGATAAAGGTAAATATAAGCTCGTCAGATGAAGAAGGGCTTGATATAGCAGCCAGAGGAATAAAAGAGCTGCTGGATGAAAAAGCGGATAAGCTTTCAGATGGCATTAAGGTGCTAGGACCATCTAATGCTTCAATATATAAGATAAAGGATGTGTATACAAAAATAATATATCTTAGAAGTGGAAGCTTCACGAGATTATCATATCTGATGGATTGTATAGATAAACACATACAGGATAATGATATGTATAAGGATGTAAGTATACAATATGATGTTAACTGATTATAACAAGCTAAGGCGAACGGAGGATTAATAATGGCTATAAGAAATATAAGAACACTTGGAGATGAGATACTTAGAAAAAAGGCAAAAGAGATTACAGAAATGACACCAAGAATACAGGAGCTTATAGAGGATATGTTTGAAACTATGTATGATGCTAATGGTGTCGGACTTGCTGCGCCACAGGTGGGCATAAGAAAAAGACTGGTTGTTATAGATTGTGGTGATGATCCAATAGTTCTTATCAATCCTGAGGTGCTTGAAACAAGTGGTTCACAGACAGGACAGGAGGGCTGTCTTAGTGTTCCTGGCAAGACAGGCGTAGTTACAAGACCATCTTATGCTAAGGTTAAAGCACTTAATGAAGATATGGAGGAAATTATTGTAGAGGGAGAGGAGCTTCTTGCCAGATGTCTGCTGCATGAAATAGATCATCTTGATGGTGTTATGTATGTTGATAAGGTTGAAGGAAGTCTTATGGATACAGAAACGGAGGAAGAATAGTGAGAGTAATATTTATGGGAACACCTGACTTTGCGGTTGGGACATTAAAGGCTCTTGTTGCTGCGGGACATGATGTTGCAGCGGTGGTTACACAGCCTGATAAACCTAAGGGGAGAAGTAAGGAGCTTGTGTTTTCACCTGTAAAGCAGGAGGCTGTCAGGCTTGGAATAGAGGTGTTACAGCCAGAAAAGGCAAAGGATGAAGAGTTTGTTGAAAAGTTAAGGGGATATAATGCAGATATATTTGTAGTTGTTGCATTCGGACAGTTCCTTCCTATGAGCATTATAAATATGCCAAGATTAGGCTGTGTCAATGTTCATGCCTCGCTGCTTCCTAAGTATAGAGGTGCATCACCTATACAGTGGGCTGTTATAGATGGCTGTGAGTATTCAGGTGTGACAACTATGCAGATGAATGAGGGAATTGATACGGGTGATATATTACTTGTAAGAAAAGTAAAGCTTGATAAGAAGGAAACAGGGGGAAGCCTGTTTGATAAGCTTAGTATAGTAGGTGCAGAGCTGCTTATAGAAACACTTAAAGGACTTGAAGAGGGCACAATAACACCTGTTGCACAGGATGATTCTCAAAGCAGCTATGTTAAGATGCTTAAGAAGTCGATGGGTGAGCTGGACTTTAATAAGCCGGCACACGATATAGAATGTCTTATAAGAGGGCTAAATCCTTGGCCAAGTGCGTATACACATTATAATGGAAAGCTTTTAAAAATATGGGAAGCCGATGTTGTTAGTGATATAGAAAGCCTGACAGGAGTACCACAGGAGAATAACAGTAATATCCAGCCAGGAACAGTATGTTATGTGGATAAGAAAAGAATGATTATAAAGTGTGGAGAAGATTATTTAAGTGTCAGCGAGGTCCAGCTTGAGGGTAAAAAGAGAATGAAAACAGACGCATTTTTACTAGGCAGCAAGGTGGCAGCTGGTACAGTTCTTGGAGCTTTGTAGAGTTATAAAGTAATATCAATATCATAAAAAGATTTAAGGAAGGGCACAGCTTATATATGGAAGTTAACTTAAGGGCAGTAGTGCTTGACATACTTACAGAGATAGAGAAGGAAGGAGAATTCTCTCACGTAACTATTAATAATGCACTTTCTAAATATCAGTATCTTGATAGAACACAAAGGGCATTTATAAACAGGCTGTCATTAGGAACAATAGAATGCCGCATAGAATTAGATTATATACTTAATAAGTATTCTAAAACGCCTGTAAACAAGATGAAACCAGTAATAAGACGCATTATGAGAATGGCGGTTTATCAGATTATATATATGGAAAATGTGCCGGATTCTGCTGCGTGTAATGAAGCGGTAAAGCTTGCGGCAAAAAGAGGCTTTACAGGACTTAAGGGCTTTGTTAACGGAGTGTTAAGAAATATAGCACGCAATAAAAATGATATACAGTATCCGGATAAGCTTAGTGAAACTGAAAAGTATATGTCTGTAAAGTATTCAATGCCGGACTGGATAATACAGTTGTGGAAGGAATATATGTCTTATGAAGAAATAGAAGATATTCTTGCTGGCGTGAAGAAGGACAAAAAGACATATATAAGGTGTAATACATTAAAGGGCAATACAGAATATATTAAAAAAGTGCTTGAAGAAGAAAATGTGACTGTAAAGCCGGTGAAGGATATTCCTTATGCGTATGAAATATCGGATTATGATCATCTCACAGCATTAAAAAGCTTTAATGAGGGCTTGTATCAGATACAGGATATAAGTTCTATGATAGCTGGAGAATATGTGTCACCATCTAAGGACAGCTTCATAATAGATGTATGTGCTGCGCCTGGTGGTAAGTCGGTAAACGCCGCCTTAAAGATTGCTGAGGCCGCATATGGAGATATCGCTGACATACCAAGTAATGGCATTGATAAAGAAGTGCTGGAGAGTATAACTGGCAATGTAATTGCAAGAGATGTGTCAGATTATAAGGCTTCACTTATAGAGGATAATATTGAAAGACTTGGAATCCACAATATAGATGTGCAGGTCTGCGATGCACTGATTAAGGATAACACCCTTGTAGAAAAAGCAGATATTGTGATTGCAGATCTTCCCTGCTCAGGCTTAGGAATTATGGGTAGAAAGCCAGATATCCGATATAATATAAGTAAGGAAAAGATATCAGATATAGTGAAGCTGCAAAAAGACATACTTACAATTGTAAGCAGTTATGTAAAGCCAGGAGGCGTTCTTGTGTACAGCACCTGTACTATAAACAGGGTAGAGAATGAAGAAAATGCTGACTGGATATGTAATAAGCTTGGATACACAAAAGCAGAGGAATACAATCAGATGCTTCCATCAGCTAAGGCAGATAATGATGGCTTCTTTGTGGCAAGGCTTATAAAGACATCTAAGTAAATACAGGAATAAATAAGTGCCTTAACAGGGACTGGCATGATAAAGGGAGGCTTATATGTCCGGTAAGGTGGATATTAAATCACTTGATTATAATGAATTAACTGAATATATAGTTGGAATGGGCGAAAAAAAGTTCAGGGCAGCACAATTATATGAGTGGATGCATAAGAAGCTTGCCTCTGGCTATGATGAGATGACCAATATATCTGAAAAGCTTAAGGAAAGGCTTAAGGAGGATACTTTGTATACATGTCTTGAACCTGTCAGAATACAGGAATCAAAGCTGGATGGAACAAAGAAATATCTTTTCAGATTATATGATGATAATCTGATTGAAAGTGTGCTTATGAAATATCATCATGGCAATTCGGTGTGCATATCTTCGCAGGTGGGTTGTAAGATGGGCTGCAGATTCTGTGCTTCTACACTTAATGGCTGTGTAAGAAATCTTACACCGGCAGAAATGCTTGATCAGGTATACAGAATACAGCAGCTTACAGGTGAAAGAGTAAGTAATATAGTTATTATGGGTTCGGGAGAGCCTATGGATAATTATGTAAATGTAGTTAAGTTCCTTGAACTTATAAACAGCGAAAAGGGACTTAATATAAGCCAGAGAAATATAACAGTTTCCACCTGTGGACTGGTACCTAAGATAAAGCAGCTTGCAGAGCTTAAATTACAGATAACGCTTGCTATATCACTTCATGCGCCTAATGATGAACTCAGGAGAACTATGATGCCCATAGCTGATACATATAGTATTGAACAGATAATGGAGGCGTGCAGATATTATCTTGATAAGACAGCAAGACGTATATCATTTGAGTACAGCCTTGTAAAGGGTGTGAATGATACAGCCGGCTGTGCAAGACAGTTAATAGCACTTGTGCATGGTATGAACTGTCATATTAATCTTATACCGGTCAATCCTATAAAGGAAAGAGATTATGAACAGTCTGAAAAGAATTCTATACAGAATTTCAAGGATTTGCTTGAAAAGGCAGGTATAAACGTCACAATCAGGCGGGAAATGGGACGTGATATAGATGGAGCCTGTGGCCAGTTAAGACAGAATCATATGGACGGAACATACAAAAATGCATAAAAGCATATAAAAAGCATATAAAAAGCGATTGAAATATATCGCTTTTTTTTATGTAATATGATACTATAAAAAAGTATGGGATTCGTTTCCTGTAATGTAAAAAGTATATAGGCATATACTTATTGAAAAGAGAATGGAGAGAGAGATGAATGCATTTGCAAAGACGGATGTTGGAATTGAGAGAGCCGTCAATCAGGATTATGTCTATACAAAGCTTGATGGTATAGGTTGCCTGCCTAATCTTTTTGTGGTTGCTGATGGTATGGGTGGCCATAAAGCAGGAGATACGGCATCAAGATATACAGTAGATACACTTGTGGAATTGTTAAAAGAGTCAGAAGGAAAGGAACCGCTGGCTGCTGTTAATAATAACATTAAGCTTGTCAATACGCTGCTTTTAAAGAAAGCAGGAGAATCAGAAGAATATGAAGGAATGGGAACAACACTTGTTGTTGCAAGTGTATTTGGTGATACCTTAAGAGTTGCCAATGTGGGTGACAGCAGATTGTATGTTATAGGTGACGATATAACACAGATAACAAGAGATCATTCTCTTGTAGAAGAGATGGTACAATTAGGAAAAATAGACAGAAAAGCAGCAAGAACCCATGAAAAGAAGAATTACATAACAAGGGCTATTGGTGGCTGTGAAACAGTTGAAGCTGAGATGTTTTCAGTTGACCTTAAAGAAGATGATATTATTCTGATGTGTTCAGATGGGCTTACTAATATGCTTGAGGATTCAGAAATATTTCATATTATAAAGGAAAGTGCCGATATAAAAGAAGCCGTAGAGAAGCTTATTGACAAGGCTAATTATAATGGTGGAAAAGATAATATATCGGTAGTGTTGATAGAACCATAAGTTGGAAAGGTAAAGAATAATGTTAAGAGAAGGAATGTTTTTAGCCGACAGATATGAAATAATAGAACAGATAGGTACTGGCGGAATGGCAGATGTATACAAAGCAAAGTGCCATAAGCTTAACAGATATGTTGCTATTAAGGTTATGAAGTCAGAATTCAGCCAGGACAAAACATTTGTTAGTAAGTTCTGGGCAGAAGCACAGTCAGCAGCAGGACTTGTTAATCCTAATGTTGTTAATGTATATGATGTCGGAGTTGAGAATGGAATATACTATATAGTTATGGAGCTTGTTGAAGGCATAACGCTTAAGAAGTATATTGAAAAGCGGGGAAAGCTTCCTTATAAAGAAGCTGTAAGCATAGCCATCCAGGTTGCCAATGGTATGGATGCAGCCCATAAGCATAAGATAGTCCATAGAGATATTAAACCACAGAACATAATCATTTCTAAAGAAGGAAAGGTTAAGGTTACGGACTTTGGTATAGCAAAGGTAGCTTCCTCTGCTACTATTAACACATCAGCCTCTATGGGTTCTGTTCATTATATATCACCTGAACAGGCAAGAGGCGGATATTCAGATGAGAGAAGTGATATATATTCACTGGGTATTACCTTGTTTGAAATGCTTACCGGAACAGTTCCATTTGATGGAGATTCAGCAGTATCTGTTGCTGTACAGCATATACAGGACAGCATACCGGCACCTTCACAGCTTGTAGAAGGAGTACCTGTGAGTGTTGATAAAATAGTCCTTAAGTGTACACAGAAGAAAACTGACAGAAGATATCAGTCGGCTTCTGAGCTTATAGTTGACCTTAAGAAATCACTTGTTATGCCAGATGATGATTTTGTCAAGATGGGTTCTATATATGACAACACAGTCAGCGATAAGTTTACGGATGAAGATGGTATTAATGAGGATGAGGATGAATTCCTGAAAGAAGGTTCAAGGCATGATTCAGATGATGAATATGATGATGATTTATTAGATAATGATGCAGATCAGGATTCTGATATAGATGATGAAAGCAATGATAAACTTGAGCTTGTCATGAAGTGTATAGGTATAGGAATAGCTGTCATAATTCTTATGATTACTATATTTGTAATTATTAAGCTTGTAGGAAATGGAAAGAATACATCTAATAACAATAATAAAGCGTCAGTAGATGAGACGACAGCAGTTGTATCTAATAACAAGGCGAATGATATGGTAGAGGTTCCAGATGTGGTTGGCATGACAAAGGAAGATGCTGTCAAGGCACTTAATAAGCTGGGATTAGGATATAAGGCAGTAACACAGAACTCGGATACAGTAGCAGAAAACTGTGTTATAAGCCAGGGCAATGTAGGTGGTTCTAAGGTTGAAAAGAATTCACAGATAGTACTTACTATAAGCAGTGGTAAGGAAAATAAAGAGGTTTCAGTACCTAATGTAAAGGGAAAGACAGAGCAGGAGGCTAAGGAGCTTATCGAAGCTGCTAAGCTGGTGGCATCTATAGACTATATATATAGCGATACTGTAGAAGCCGGCAATGTTATAAAGTACAGTCCATCAGGAAAGGTGAATGAAGGCTCAACAGTAACAGTAGAAGTAAGCAGAGGAAAAAAGGTAACTAACGTATCAGTACCTAACGTACTGGGAATGTCTGAAAGCCTTGCAAGCCAGACCTTGGATTCAGCAGGACTTAAGGTAGCTGTTAAGTATGAAACATCTTCTAAGGCAGAGTATGGAACAGTAACTTCACAGACACCATATTCAGCAGGAGATTCAGTTCCTTCTGGTACAACAATTACTATATATGTAAGCCATTATACGCAGCAGCAGACAACAACAGCAGCCACAGGCAGTAACAGTAGTAATGGAAGTAACACAGTTAATACGCCTAAAAACACTACGAATTAATGAATGAGATGCAGGGAAAAATAATAAAAGGAATAGCAGGCTTCTATTATGTACATGTAGAAGCCTGTGGAATATATGAATGTAAGGCTAAGGGTA
The DNA here is from genome assembly GCA_934358235.1 of uncultured Lachnospira sp. Taxonomy (GTDB): domain Bacteria; phylum Bacillota; class Clostridia; order Lachnospirales; family Lachnospiraceae; genus Lachnospira. Next base: position 5,663 of record CAKRKK010000013.1, on the reverse strand, counting down.
TATTCAGAAATAAAAAAATAAAACCTTTAGTAGGAGATAATGTTTTAATTGATGTTATTGACGAAGATAATAAAAAAGGCAATATAAGTGATATTCTTAAAAGAAAGAATGAGCTTATAAGACCGGCATCTGCAAACATCGACCAGGCAATGGTGATATTTGCGGTAAAAGCACCAGAACCAAACTTTAACCTGTTAGACAGATTCATACTTATGATGGATTATCAGGACGTTCCTACGGTGGTTGTATTTAACAAGGTGGACCTCGTGGAGGATGATAAGATAGATAGTCTGAGGAAGGTGTATGAAGGGTGTGGTTGTAAGGTGATATTCATAAGTACATATGAGAACAAAGGCATAGATGTTATTATGGATACACTTAAGAATAAAACAACTATACTGGCAGGACCTTCAGGAGTAGGTAAATCCTCGCTTACGAATCTTATTCTTCCAGATATACAGGATGCTGAAGAGATTAGCAAAACAGGTGATGTAAGCAGGATAGGAAGGGGAAGACATACTACCCGCCATTCAGAGATATTTAATGTAGAGGGTGGAACTTATATATGTGACACACCGGGTTTTACTTCGCTTAATCTTCCAGAGATTGAGAAGGAGCAGGTCAGATTCTATTTCAATGAGTTTAATAAGTATGAAGGAAGCTGCAGATTTAATGGCTGTGTACATATTAATGAACCGGGTTGTATGGTGAAGACTGCCGTAGATAAAGGTATAATCAGCAGCAGACGATACACAAGCTATGTTGAAATATTTGAAGAAATAAAGAATCAGAAGAAGTACTAGAAGTCATTCAGAAATGAGGAATATTATGATGATATTATCGCCATCGTTATTGGCAGCAGATTTTAAAAGACTTGAAAAAGATATAAAGGCAGTAGATGAGGCAGGTGCTGAATACATTCATCTTGATGTTATGGATGGAAGCTTTGTGCCTAGTTTTTCATTTGGTAATCCTGTTATAAAGTCTATCAGGGAATGCACGGATAAAGTATTTGATGTGCATCTTATGATAGATGAACCTATCAGGTATATAGAGGAATTCGCAAGATGCGGAGCTGACATAATAACAGTGCATGTTGAGGCTTGTCAGGATGTTGCAGCAACTCTTGAAAAGATAAAAGCCTGCGGTGTAAGACCAGCTATAACACTTAATCCAGAAACGCCTGTAAGTGCTATTGTTCCATATCTGTCAATGGTTGATATGGTTCTTGTCATGAGTGTTCATCCAGGCTTTGGCGGGCAGAAGTTTATACCAGAGGCTATTGATAAGGTGAAAGAAGTAAAGAAACAGCTTACGGATAAAGGACTTGATAATGTTGACATAGAAATAGATGGTGGAATTAATATAGGTAATCTTGCCTCAGTTTTAGAAGCAGGTGTTAATGTTGTCGTTGCAGGCTCAGCAGTATTCAGGGATGATGCAGCAGAAAATGTAAGAAGATTTAAAGAGATTATGTCGCTATATTAGAGTTATATATAAAACGAAGCGCCTGTATGGGCGCTTTTTTTTAAACAACTTTAATATATTGGCTGAAAATGGTAAGTGTTTATCTATGAGTAGTAGAAAGGATGTGGACTAATGATTTATGTTACGGGAGATACTCATGGTAGATTTGAGAGAGTTAAAAGCTTTTGTGAAAGGGTAAAGACAAAAAGAGATGATATTCTGATTATACTTGGTGATGCCGGGATAAATTTCAGCGGACCAGAATATGACCGCATAAAGAAACAATTACTTGAAGAATTACCAATTACGATATTTGCAATCCATGGTAATCATGAGCAAAGACCATACACCATTGAAACTTATAAGGAACGGGAGTGGAATGGCGGTACGGTGTATTATGAGGAGGACTTTCCTAGTATATTATTTGCTAAGGATGGAGAAATATTTAACCTTGGAGGACTTCAGACGATTGTAATGGGAGGTGCATACAGCGTTGATAAGGCATTCCGTCTTGCATATGGCTATGGCTGGTGGGAAGACGAGCAGCCATCAGATGAAATAAAAAGGTATGTTGAAAGTAAGCTGGATAGTGTGCAATGGAATATAGATGTGGTGCTTAGTCACACCACACCACTAAAGTATGAACCAGTAGAAGTTTTTATGGCAGGCATTGACCAGAGTAAGGTTGATAAGACAACAGAAATCTGGTTAGATAACATTGAAGACAGGCTTTCATATAAAAAATGGTATTGTGGGCATTATCATACAGAAAAGAAGATAGACAAGCTTGAAATTATGTTTGAAAACTTTGATAAATTCTGTGACAGGAAAAGCAATCTTTGTTGAAATGGTCACAGCGGCACATTCCTTTTTTATGCTGTTTTGCAACATTTTTATCGGAAGGATTGTAGAGCCGTCCAGTTACCATTTTGTTCCAATCATTTGTAATTTGCTGCATGTTGAACACCTCCAATTGACATGAGTATTTCTTTAAATTATAATTATAGCGCAATTTTAGATGTGTTTCAGCTAATATATTATATTTTTTGAGTATGTATCAGGGAAAAGATGCTGAAACAGCTCCGTTGACAGTAGCAGCTTCCTTTCTGAAAATATGGTCACTAATTTATGAAGAATCAAGAATATGTGTAGGACATGAGAAGAAACGAAAATGAATATTCACAAAGATAAAATGCTATGGTATAATACAAGGTACTGTATTATTGTTTCTTATGAGAGAAGCTGAAATATGGGAAAAGATTTAAAAGGCAAAGAACTTGGCAAGGGAATAACCCAGGAAAGTACGGGATTATACTCAGCCAGATTTGTAAATCGGTTTGGATATACTAAAAAACAAAAAGAAAAGAATAAGAGGATTTCAGAAATTTCAAGAACTTATGGCAATGTAATGGCCCACTAAATAGCCCACTTGCAAAAGTAAGTATGCTGAAATCCCTTGAAATCAAAGGATTTATAGGAGGAAATAGAAAAAATGAAACTAGGAATTGTTGGACTTCCTAATGTTGGTAAAAGTACATTGTTTAATTCTCTGACAAAGGCAGGAGCAGAATCAGCTAATTATCCGTTCTGTACAATAGATCCTAATGTAGGAATTGTTACGGTACCAGATGAAAGACTTGATAAGCTTGCAGCATTGTATAATTCTGCAAAGATTACTCCAGCCGTTATTGAGTTCGTTGATATTGCAGGTCTTGTAAAGGGTGCAAGTAAGGGTGAAGGTCTTGGTAACCAGTTTCTTGCCAATATACGAGAGGTTGATGCGATAGTGCACGTTGTAAGATGCTTTGAGAACTCTAATATTGTTCACGTTGATGGTTCAATCAATCCAGTAAGAGATATTGAAACAATTAATCTTGAACTTATATTCTCAGATATGGAGGTTCTTGAGAGAAGGTTATCAAAGCAGAAGAGAGCTTCATATAATAACAAGGATATAGCAAAAGAGTGCGAACTTATCGAAAGACTTCTTGCATTTTTAGAAGCAGGTAATCTTGCAAAGAACTTTGAGTGTGAGGATGAAGATGAAGAAGCCTTTATGAAGGAATATAATCTTCTTACAGCAAAGCCGGTTATATTTGCTGCCAATGTATCAGAGGATGACCTTGCCAATGATGGGGCAGACAATGAGTATGTTGCCCAGGTACGTGAATATGCGAAGAAGGATAATTGCGAAGTATTCGTTATATGTGCGCAGATAGAGGAAGAAATATCTGAGCTTGATGATGATGAGAAGAAAATGTTTCTTGATGACCTTGGTATAAGCTCATCAGGCCTTGACAAGCTTATAGCAGCAAGCTATAGGATACTTGGACTTATAAGTTATCTTACAGCAGGTGAGACAGAAACCAGAGCCTGGACAATCACAAAGGGAACTAAGGCACCAGGAGCAGCGGGTAAGATTCATAGTGATTTTGAAAGAGGCTTTATTAAGGCTGAGGTTGTTAATTACCAGGATCTTTTAGACTGTGGTACATATGCAAAGGCAAAGGAAAAAGGTCTTGTCCGTATGGAAGGAAAGGAATATGTTGTAAAAGATGGCGATGTAATTCTTTTCCGTTTTAATGTGTAAATATTAAACAGGTCAGAAGCTTTGATTTTTATTTACGCGGGCATAGCAATAATATAGATTTAAGACATATTAAATATTAGGTTTGTGAGAGGACCAGATGGTACATTATGTATACCATCTGGTCCTTTTGTCCTATTTACTGTGAAAATAGCATATACAATTAAGGGATTGTTGATAATTATTTTAACAAAATAGCAAAATACTATTAGAAAGTGCTTGTTTTTTTTATTAAAAAAGTATAAAATTGACTCTAAAGTGGAGAAAAGTGGTAGCTAGTGGATGAAAGTGGGGAAAGGAGGAACGATTGCTATGTTTATGGGTGAGTATAGTCACACTATAGATGCAAAGGGAAGAATAATCGTTCCTGCCAGATTCCGCGAAAGTCTTGGTGATAATTTTGTTATCACTAAGGGACTGGATAACTGCCTTTTTGTATACACGAGTGAAGACTGGCTTAAGTTCGAGGAAAAGTTAAGAACTCTTCCTCTTACTAATAAAGATGCCAGAAAGTTTACAAGATTTTTTCTTGCCGGTGCTGCTGAGATGGAGGTTGACAAGCAGGGAAGAATACTTATTCCATCAGTACTTCGGGAATTCGCAGCCCTACAGAAGGATGTTGTGTTTGTCGGAGTAGGAAGCCGTATAGAAATATGGGATAGAGCAAGATGGGATGACAGCATAAGCGGTTATGATGATGATATGGATGAAGTTGCAGAGAATATGGACAGTCTGGGCTTTATCATATAATGGTGGAAGAAAGCAGCTAGGAAAAAGGAGCAGATCATATGGAATTCAAGCATAAGTCAGTATTATTATACGAGACGGTTGATCAACTGAATATCAAGCCAGATGGTATATATGTAGATGGCACGCTTGGAGGCGGAGGTCATTCCTATGAGATTGCTGGCAGACTTTCAGATAAAGGCAGACTTATTGGCATAGATCAGGATGAGGATGCTATTAAAGCAGCTAGTGAACGTCTTAAGCCTTTTATGGACAGGGTTACAATAGTCAGGAACAACTATTGCAATATGGATAAGGTGCTTGATGAGCTTTCAATAGATAAGGTTGATGGAATAATGCTTGATCTTGGAGTTTCATCATATCAACTGGATACAGCGGAAAGAGGATTTACATATAATGTAGATGCAAAGCTTGATATGAGAATGGACCAGAGGCAGGAAATCACAGCAAGAGACATAGTTAACGAATATAGTGAATATGACCTTTACCGTATTATAAGAGACTATGGTGAAGACAGATTTGCTAAGAATATTGCCAAACATATAGTGGCTGCAAGAGCAGATAAACCTATAGAAACCACATTTGAATTAAATGATATTATAAAGGCTTCAATACCTATGAAGGTAAGGGCAACAGGTGGACATCCATCAAAAAGAACTTATCAGGCGATAAGAATAGAGTTAAACAGAGAACTTGAGGTGCTTGAGAATTCTATTGATATGATGATAGACAGACTGAATTCCAAAGGACGTCTGTGTATAATAACCTTTCATTCATTAGAAGACAGAATAGTAAAGGTACGTTTTAAGAATAATGAGAATCCATGTACCTGTCCACCAGGTTTTCCAGCCTGTGTGTGTGG
>CAKRKK010000012.1 GCA_934358235.1 uncultured Lachnospira sp. | reverse complement strand
TGGGCGCTCTTAGCCCCAACCCCTGGTAATCTTGACAACTGTTCTATTAACTTATTAATATGACCGCTGTATATGTCCATTAGAAAAGGCCTCCACCAAGTCCTGAAAGACTGCCTGTTATCTTAGACATAGAAGCCTGGGATTCTTCTTCACACTTACGAAGAGCTTCGTTAGTTGCTGCAACTATTAAGTCCTCTAACATTTCTACATCCTCTGGATCAACTGCTTCAGGATCAATCTTTACCTTTGTTACTTCTCTCTTACCTGTAACAGTAACCTCAACAACACCACCACCTGCTGTTGCTGTGAATTCCTTTGTTTCAAGTGCAGCCTGCTGCTCCTCCATCTGTCTTTGCATTCTCTGTGCCTGTTTCATAAGATTATTCATATTACCAGGCATTCCTCCTGGAAATCCACCTCTTTTAGCCATTATATAAATTCCTCCTTATCATCTATTTCTATATTCATCCCAACAAGCTCCTCAAGTGCTACATAACGCTTGTTAAAATCTTCATCCTCATCTATCTTTGTAACAATTATTCTTACTGATATACCTGTTCTTTCCTCAATAAGCTCTTCTAACTTAGTTACTGTTTCTTCCCGGCTTATTACATTATAGCCACTTAGTGATTTTATCATAATCTCAAGACTATTTCCATCCTCAGTTACTGTAACATATGCCTGTTTTAACAGATTTAAAAGCAGAGCATCCTCTATTGAGGCTATTATTGCATTCCATTGTGCCGCAATCTGCTTTATATCATCAGTAACTGCATCATAGCTTCTGCGGATTACAGGTTCATCTTCTGTCAGACCTCCAGCTACATCTGCCAATGTAGTGCCTTCCTTCATTCCAGCCTGCAGAAAGGATGCATTTCCTGAAGCATTCATCATTCCTGCTGGTACAAGCTCACCTGCTTTTATCTTATCTATAATCTGTAGCGCATCATTTAACTGTGTTTCTAATGTGTTGATACGGCCTGCAAGCTCTGTCATATCCTTTGGCTGCTCCATGGCCGGCCTCATAAGCTTTATAAATGTAACTTCTGCCTTAACTCTCTTCTGGGTAGAGGTTTTCATATCATTAGAAAGCTCTGATAGCACCCTTATATGCCGCATAAGTGTATCTACATCCGCTTCCTTCGCTGCCTCTGTCATATCCCTGATATTATCCTTAGAAACTTCTATTACATCCTCTATTTTATCTATATCCTTTGTTGTCTTGATAAGCAGCAGGTTTCTAAGATACCATATAAAGTCTGTAACAAACTGCGACAAATCGCGTCCCTGCATAATGATATCTTCCATAAGGCTCATACAACGTGCTACATCATTCTGGTTGATTGTCTTATACATGTTATCAAATATAGATGTATCTACTGCACCCAGCACATCTAAAACATCATCATACTTGAGCTCTTCCCCAAGATGAAATGCTATGCACTGGTCAAGAAGGCTTAATGCATCTCTCATTGAACCATCTGCAGCCTTAGCCACATACCTGACAGCCTTATCCTCAACAACTATATTCTCAGCCTTCATCAGCTCTGAAAGTCTGTCTGCTATTGTTTCTATGGATATTCTATGAAAGTCATATCTTTGACACCTGGACATAATTGTTATAGGTATCTTTGCAACCTCTGTTGTTGCCAATATAAATATAACATATGCCGGAGGTTCTTCCAATGTCTTTAAAAGGGCGTTGAAGGCTCCCGTAGAAAGCATATGAACCTCATCAATGATGTATACCTTATACTTTCCTTCTGTTGGGGAATACTGTACTTCATCCCTTATTTCCCTTATATTATCAACACCATTATTCGAGGCTGCATCTATCTCTATTACATTCATGGAAACGCCTGCTGATATCGCCTTACACGTAGGGCATTCCCCACAAGGGCTTCCGTTCACCGGATGTTCGCAGTTTACTGCCTTGGCAAATATCTTTGCCACACTTGTCTTACCTGTACCCCTGGTTCCGCAGAACAGGTATGCATGCCCTATTCTGTCGGCATTAATCTGGTTCTTTAAAGTTGTAACTATATGGTCCTGACCTTTGACATCTTCAAAGTTATCCGGCCGCCACTTTCTATACAATGCCTGATATGACATACAACGAACTTCCTTTCTACCGTACTCCAGCGAAGTAATCTTTCGATTCCTTCTCTGTCTCTCTTCTCCTGCTTTGCGCCTCGTAACGATGCCGCGAAGTAATCTACCGATTCCTTCGCTGTCTCTCTTCTCCTGCTTTGCGCCTCGTAACGATGCCGCGAAGTAATCTTTCGATTCCTTCGCTGTCGCGGTGCTCCTCGAATATATTTGCATAAAGCCATTCCCCTGCTAGCAGGGAATGGCTTTATGCAAATATATTCTCATCGTTACTCGCGCAAAATACCGTGCGTTCGGCTTCGAATGATCATCCACAGACGTTACCGATACAGTTAGCTCGATCCAGGCTGCCTTCCGGCACACAGAAGGTTTCACTTAATGCTGCTTCATTCCTGACCTGACATGGTTCATGAATTTCTGTTGCGAAAGACCCAAATGTCATCACCACTTATACCGGGCGGCTCCATAAAATCTCGCCCTCTGCCGAACATCACCCCTGCTATAGCGGATTGCAGGTACAAGGTGCCGCTAACTCCCCGGCTGCACGGTTATTTTATTATATATGTTTACTATTAATTCTGTCAATCGTTTTTAGAAAAGTGTGTAAAAGCTGTACTTTAACTATCAACAGACAGAATAATTCCAAACAGCTATTTATGAATATTATCTAATAAAATTCGTCTTAATCTTCTCTTCTGCACAAGGAAGCTCTATTCCCTGCTTCTTTGCAGCGTCAATAGACTTTACTAACCACGCCATATTCTTTCCAAGAAGTCGCATAGTCTGCATGCCTTCTTCATCCTTAACAACCTCTTCTGGTGTATTGCCATGTACTATATTCCAATAGTTGGATGATACTACTGGCATCTGGTTAATCTGGAAATACTTATTAAGATCATCTATAGTAGATGTTGTACCACCTCTACGTGCTGAGGCTACTGCTGAAGCTGGCTTGTACTTCATATCTGCTCCAAAGGCTCCAAAGAACCTGTCAAGAAACATCATAATCTCTCCACTTGCTGATGCATAATATACAGGAGAACCTACTATAATGCCATCTGCTGCTTTAACCTTTTCACCAGCCTCTTTTACTGCCTCTTCAACTTCTCCCTTAAGTACTCTGCTTCCTACACTTATAATCTCAGTCTCTACGCCTTCGCCTTCAATAGCCTTTGCTGCCTCTGAAAGTGCTGTATATGTACAGCCTGCATCTCTTCTGCTGCCATTTATTAATAAAACCTTCATTATTCTCTGTCCTTTCCTGATGTATAATTTTTGTTTATAGTATATGAACTTGAAAACCTTCTTCCTCTGCCAAGGTATACTGCCTGTCCCACAGCCATATCAAGCATCATGTCAATTCCAACAGGCTATTGTGCTGTTTCAGCTTCCATCTCTGCATTGATAATATCCTCTGATGCTGCCATTGCCTGTAATGTCATGGTAAGCAGCTTTTCAAGCTCCCAGCCAAGCTGGTCGGCACCACGCTCTATTACCTCTCTTGAACAGCCAGCAGCAAAGCCCTTACTCTTATACTTTTTCTTTAAGGACTTAAGCTCCATATCCTTAGTGCTCTTAGATGGTCTCATAAGCGCTGCTGCCCATATAAGACCTGTAAGCTCATCTGCTGCAAAAAGCACCTTTTCCAGCTCTGTCTCAGGTGCCACATCAACAGTTATTCCATAGCCATGTGATACAACTCCATGAATAATATCCTCAGACACTCCGCCCTCTCTTAAAAGCTCTGGCGCCTTTATGCAATGCTCGTCAGGATATAACTCAAAGTCTATATCGTGAAGAAGACCTACGATACCCCAGTATTCTTCATCCTCTGAATATCCAAGCTCCTTTGCATACCATCTCATAACTGCCTCTACTGTAAGCGCATGCTGGATATGAAAAGGATCCTTGTTGTACTTCTTTAGTAATGCAAATGCTTCATCTCTGGATATATGTTCCATATTTTATCAAGCCTCCATTATGTCTGATTTATTCAATTATTCTCATAACAAGAATGCTTTGTTATTATACACCTAAACCAGCAATAATGTATATACATTTTAATGTGCATAGCAATGTATTGTATAAAAATGCATTAATATCCATTATCTACACGTTTCCATTGTTCTCCCTCTGACCTTACCAGTATCCAGTTGTATCTGGAATAGGTACTATTCTTATTAAGTGCTTGTGAGCAAAAGGAGCCTGTCTTAAAGTTCGATAACAGCACAATAACCTCATCCGCATTATTCCTTGCAGCCCAATCCTTATGGCTTTCACTATAATCATCCCCTGCATAATAGATTTCCTGAAGCGTGCAGCCCTTCCATCCACTCTTAAAGTCATTCTTTATAGTTTCTATTGCCTGATTTATATCCTCCTGTGAATACATTGATGATTCAACCTCTTGTGTCTTAGCCTTATTCACCTTTCCCTGGCAGGCACTTAAACTAAATACCACCATAATACATAACATTATGCTTACAACCTTCTTCATTAGTCACCTTTCCCTTCTATAAACTCATATTATCAGGTTAATATCAGATTGTTTTTTTCTAATATTAATATATTCTAAATATAATCAATAATCAGAACTATGTCAATGTATTTCAAGAATTTTACAGACACTTTTGCAGACACTTTTACAGACATTTTTACAAACATTTTTACAGCCATCATTTCCATATGGAATTCATTTTACAACCATGATAAGATAGTAATTAAATATAAAGAAGCATTGTAGAAATAAGGACCGATATATACTATGAACATTAATACCAATAACAGCAATAACAATAACATTAACGATAACAACATTAATGATAATATCATTAATAATAACAGCATTAATAATAACAGCAGCTACGATAACAACATTAATTATTCCAAAGAGGATATACACTATATGAAGCTCGCCATCAAGCAGGCAAAGAAAGCTGCTTTACTTGATGAGGTGCCAATAGGCTGTGTAATTGTATACAATGGAAAAATAATTGGGCGTGGATACAACAGAAGAAATACTGACAAAACAACGCTTGGACATGCTGAAATAACTGCAATTAAAAAAGCCAGCCGTTATATGAATGACTGGCGGCTTGAGGATTGTTCCATATATGTAACTCTTGAACCCTGCCAGATGTGTGCCGGTGCTATTGTACAGGCACGTATTCCACGCGTTGTCATAGGCTCTATGAATTCCAAGGCAGGCTGTGCCGGTTCAATAATCAATCTTCTTAATATGCCACAGTTTAATCACCAGGCCGAGGTTGTACGTGGTGTATGTGACGAAGAATGTTCAACTATGTTAAGTACATTTTTCAGGGAGCTGCGCCAGAAGAAAAAGGCTATGAAGGAGAATTAACATGAAGCTTGAATATAATCTTGGCAGATACTCTCTTAAGGTTCTTACAAGCCATAACACGATAGATGTACTAGACTTCTATTACAGAAATCGTAGGGATTTTGAGCCCTATGAAACTGATAAGCCTTCTTCCTTCTATACCGAAGGCTTTATAAGCCGCATGCTTGATGCTGAAATGAAAGGACTCCTTTCCATGCATTTTGCAAGATTCTTTCTGCTTGACAATAAGGAGCCTGATTACATTCTTGGCTCACTATCCTTCTCCCACATCAGCAGAGGCTCTTCTTACTCTGCCAATATGGGCTATAAAACTGATGAGTATCATCGTAATGAAGGTCTTGCATCGCTTATGATAGCTGCTGCCCTTGAATACATTATTCCTGACCTCGGACTTCATCGTACCGAATGTTATATTCACCCAGATAATGAAGCTTCCCTTCATCTTATGGAAAAGTTTGGTTTTATAGATGAAGGAATTGCTCACTCTTATACCCGATTGAACGGTGTATGGCAGGATCATAGACGTTTTGTTTATATCTCCTGATACCAGTATCCAAAGTACGGATTAGTGTAATCACTTCTGTGGCTCTTTTTAAAGTTATTAAAGCCAAACATTGCCGCCATATAATGCTCCCTGTTACAGTACATGCCCGGAACTCCTATGAAGTAATTAGTATTATTTTCATTATCACACACTCTTCCGAACAACAGGTGATGGAAGTTATAATATCCATGAATCAGAAAGCTGTTATTTATTATTTCCTTGTCCCTGATTGGCAGCTTTGATAACATCTGCGGTGTTACTTCTATGCAATCATAAAAGTAGTCATCGTCAAATGCATCTATATAATCAGCCTTACAATATAATTTCTTATAAAGCTTATCTTTGTCGTCACATTCCACATACTGGCGTTCCTTACAACATTTCTTTCTTTTTGCGGCAATATCTGTTTCCTGTGACATATTTTTGCATTGCGTCACTCCGGCTGTACGAACGCCGCCTGTTTCATAGCAGCCGGATATGACATTTTCTGCAGCAACTCCCCCCTCCATAGCACGTATTTCTTCCTTTTCACCATTATCCCTGCCAACCGCCTTATCTAAGGTGCTTCCTCTGCTGACCTCTTTATCCATGGTGTTTTCACTACTGCCTGCTTTATCCGGAGCATTTTCACCGATACCCTCTTTATCCGGAACATTTTCACCAATCCCCTCTTTATCCGAAACGCTTTTCCTGCCAGCCGCCTTATCTTCTACGAATTCTACAACCGCAGGATTGATGTCATAATCCTCCCACATAGAAAACATTCTATAATAGCTATCATCCTTATTAGCAATGGCTATTCCACATATATCTGTTGCTGCATATCCCGTATTATCTATATTACCTGCATTAAATATGCCTTTGTAGGACGATATTCCATTGTTCACGATACAGTCACCGGCTTTAATAAGCCTGTATCTGCCGGGGACCTCTTTATCCCTGTCTACAAGCATATGTACGCCAAACATCTTAGGTGTATCTGTATACACACCTCTAAGCTTAATATCAAGGTGCATTTCACCCGCCCTGATTTCTACCTTGGCAAAGCCGATATTCTTATCCCGAACACCTCCGGGATAGGAATAAATGTATGAGACAAAACGCTGATAATCAGCCATTTAAAAAACCTCCTGAAAACATAAGCTTGATATGTAATCTTATGTTTCCAGAAGGTAAAATATGTACAATATTATTATATTTATTGCTGCTTACATATTGCATTAGTCAACTGTGCAAACTGCTCTAAGGTAAGTGCCTCGCCTCTTATCGTTAAAGGCAGGCCACACTTTTCAAGTGCTGCCGCTAAAGCTTCCTTAGTTACATTAACCTCCCCGCTGTTGCCGACACTATTCATCATTGTTTTTCTACGCTGGTTAAAGGAGGCTCTTATTATTCTGAACATAAGATGTTCATCTGCAACCTCTACTGGTGGCTGTTTATATCTTTCAAGCTTAATTACTGCCGAATCTACATTAGGTCTTGGCATAAAGCAGCTTGCCGGAACATTTAGTACTATCTTTGGACGTGCATAGTACTGCACCGCAAGAGAAAGTGCACCATAGTCCTTAGTTCCAGGACCAACCTGCATTCTGTCTGCAACCTCCTTCTGCACCATAATCGTTATGCTGTCAAGCGGCACTCCGCTCTCGAACAGCCCCATAATTATTGGTGTTGTTATATAGTACGGAAGATTAGCCACTACCTTTATCGGCTTTCCATTATTCTTCTCCTCTGCCAGCTTCTTTATATCCAGCTTTAATATATCCTCGTTAATAACCGTAACATTGTCATACCACGAAAGCGTATCCTCAGTAAGTATAGGTATAAGCTTCTTATCTATCTCAACCGCAACTACTTCTTTAGCATTCTCGCACAGAATCTGAGTCATAGTACCTATTCCTGGTCCGACCTCAAGCACGAAATCCTCCTCTGTTACGCCAGCCTCTCTTACTATCTTTTGTACAACATTCTCATCTATAAGGAAATTCTGACCGAATTTCTTCTGAAAGTTAAAACCATATCTGTTAAGTACTGCTAACGTGTTAGTTGGATTCCCCAGATGCATAACATTATTATAATTCTTATTATTCATACATATCTCCATTCTTATGTAATACACTACTGCTTAATTTATAGCAGCCCTGGTCTTAATACACAGGCTGTATCGCATACATTATACTCCATCACCTGATTTAAAGCCCATATACCCTGCACGCATTTTTATATGTGATATCAGCTACCTGCTCAGGCGAAACTCCCTTCACCTGTGCAAGCTTTTCTATAACATAGCTTAGGTTACTGCTATCATTTCTCTTTCCTCTGTTTGGCACCGGTGCAAGATATGGACAGTCTGTTTCAAGCACTATTCTGTCAAGCGGCATAGCCTCTGCTGCCTCAACAAGCTTTCTTGCATTCTTAAAGGTAATCACCCCGCCTATGCCAAAGTAGAAGTTCATATCATAAAAGGTCTTTACTGTTTCCTTAGAATAGGAATAGCAATGGATTATACCACCAATATCGCTGGCGTGTCCATCCCTTAATATATCTATAGTATCTGCACAGGCATCTCTTGAATGTATTATTACCGGCTTTCTGATACTTACTGCAAGCTCTAGCTGCTTTGCAAACCATTTTTTCTGAAGCTCCCGCCCCGGTTCATCATAGTAGTAATCAAGTCCGATTTCTCCTATTGCAACCACCTTTTTATTCGTGAGTGCCTCCTGTTTTAACCACGATAGAAACTCTGGATTCTTTTCAAACCTTTCATAATCATCCGGATGCACGCCTATTGCTGCATATATATTATCATACCTGCTGGCAAGCTCTATAGATGCCTTGCACCCTTCAAAAGCAGCACCAACATTTACAATAGTACTTATATTTCCATTAAAAAGGCCTGCTAATAACTGTTCCCTGTCCTCGTCAAATGCTTCATCATCATAATGGGCATGCGTATCAAATATCTTCATCTATTTCAATCAACTCCAGCTCTTCTAATATTTCCTTACTATCTGTTAACTTTCCCTTTCCTTGGTGCTTACACAAAGCTGCTATCCATACGGCTGTCAATATAAGACCAAGCGCACTTAAGCCTGCTCCCTGCCACAGATAAGGCACCTTAAAGGTTATTCTTGTAACTCCTGACTTAACATAGGTCAGATTATTCCTCTTTCCGAGCCATTGCTCTGAAAAGAATATATCATGATATGCCAGGCCTGTATTGACATTATCGCTGTCAGAGGTAATAGTAATTCCGTTACTCTCCTGCTGTATATCAAGCTTTATATTGGTTCTTTCTGGTAACTGGGAAGCTGTTATGCCAATCATATCACTAATCAGCTTACCTACTGACTTATCGCCTGATATTCCATAATAATATGCAAGATTAAGCCCACACATAATAATATTATTATTCTTTACTGTTCCATAAAAGTCAAGCCTTAGTCCATTATCCTCAACACTTCCCCAGCTATCGGTTAATCCGTTAAGATATACTGTCTGCCAGGTAGAATAGCCTTTAGGGAACAGATCAGGATATAACATTCCTATTTTTGTATCCATATCCGGATATCCATTATTAAACACAATATCACTACAGGTCACACCTAAGAATTCCTGACTATGAGTTTTCTTATTCTGAGGAATTCCGTCAGCATATATTACAATTCTTACTCCGGACTCGCTGAGTCTTTCAATCAGACTTTCTGCGCTTTCCTTATCATCATAAGTAAAGCCTGAAAGAATAACCTCTTTATACTTAGATAACTGCTCATAAGTATAATTATTAAGATTATCTGATTCTGTTTCTTCTATCGCAGGGTATGACTGTGCTATAAGAGGTGTTCCACTTCCTATACCTATCACCTCATAACTGCTGACCGTTCCCCAGTTATCGTATGTATCCATATGATACAGCCTGTATGCTGCATTTTCACCTGCTACCGTATAGCCAGAGGCTCCTGCTGCCATGTCCATATCATATATAGCTCCGCCATAGCTTCCCAGGCAGGATAGCTTTACCAGCACCGTATCGCTTCCCAGCTCCCTGCATCTGTCAAATACATAATAATAATTGGCATCTGATAAAGCCCTGTTTATTCTTACTATATTGGTTGATGTATTCGCCGCCTCACGTCCTGCTCCAAATACTGCCGGAACCGAATTATTCCAGTCCGACACAAGAAAAGCTCCCATAGAGCCTAAGCTGCTGTCGTCTAAGAGTGCTAATCTCTGCTTTGTTACAGACTGTGCCTTTGCTATAAGCACAACACTCTGCTGTTCATTAAGCCTTTCTGCTACGCCTGTGTTTGATTCATTTTCCTTATCCCAGTTAATGGTTATACCCTCGCTGGATACAACGATTTCCATCTTGTCTCCTGTCACAAGAATAAGGGACGGAACTATATCTGCCATAAGAATAACGCAGAATATAACGATTACCGGCTTTCTTAGTGTATCCCACTTAAGGAAGCTGTAAAGAATCAGGCACAAGGCTATGGATATGAATCTTAACATCCACAGATACTGGCTCCCAGGAAGTATCTTTAATACTGTATACATAGAGGCTGCTGTACATATTAGTATTACTATTCCTGATACGAATCCTGCCCTTGACCTTTTATATCCTAACACAGCCCCACATACTGCAAGAATTGCTGCTGCAAGTCCGAAGTAAAAATGTGAATTATTCGTATTGATTCTATCCATGGGATTAAGCGTAACGGACAGCTTCTGGAAAAAGTTTGCCATGTTTTCTGAATTATCAAGCGAGGTGATTCCCCCTTTAAGCGAAGCCACCAGCCATATACCTATAATCATAAATCCCAGCAGTATACTTACTACAACCTCTGGCACCGCTCTTTTAGAATAGCCCTCTATCATATGGATTACACAGTATAAAAGTACTGCAAGTGCAACCATTCCAGCATATCCAAGATGACATAAAGCTATTAGAATAAAACTGATTATGATGCCAGCTACTCTTTTTACACTTCTGTCCTTTAAATACTCGGCTGTTTCATATATGAATAGTGGCAGAAATATCATGCTGAGTGACCTTGCAAGATTTCCTTCAACAAATAATGCAAGAAGGTTGTTAGGCATAAAAAACCATATCAAGCCAATAAATGCTCCAAGCACCGGTCTTTTCAGCCTGACACCGACATACAGCCAGCTTATTGCACCAAGCAGGCATATGATACCAACAAAGAATAAATATCCAGTAAGCATATCCCCACCAGCCAGAAACTCGCAGAATGCCATAACATATGCTGCAAGAGGTGCCCAGTACCGCATAAGCTCAACTCCGTTGTACCACATATAATCATATAGCGGATACCAGTTTCCATTCTTTATTGAATTGTATACATAATCGCCCCTATATATATGATACATTGTATCTGAACCAGCAGGATATACTCCATTATGGCTTACCAGCTTTACAACTATAACCGATATAAACGCCATAAATGCTATATATGCAACAACTCCTACGGTATACAGCATATAATATAACCCACGGTTTTTCCCCTGTTTATTCATACTGCTCCATTTCCGCGCACATTACCTGCGCATATTAAATATACAGACTCCTACTGTGGCTTTGCTGTAAGCTCATCCACCACCGCATCTATAACCTCAGACATTATTCTGCTTTTCGTCTGCTCATTATTACCAGCAGCCTCCTCCTGCTCCTCCATGTCGATAATATAACTTCTGGTAGGTGTTTCGCTTGCTTCAACAGAGGTTAATATTCCTCCGATATTATGTATTATGCGGTAGAATTCATCAGCAAAATAATCTGTAACATTCTCAAGCGTTGGAAGTATTGCAGTGAAAGGCTCCTCCTCGTTAAGTATTTTATTCTGATATTTATCCAGAAAATCTGTTATTCCCTTTTCAAATATATTGAACTCTACAAAGGAGCTTCTACCAAACTTTATATCGAGTGCAAACTCCCATGTATGTGGATGAACCTCGCCTTTATTTCCATTTATAATAATATAATGACGCATATTAAGATAAAACTTAATTCTGTACTCTCTATACAACTTTACTGCCATATGCTCTCCACTCCTACTGATATATTTCCTTTAACCTGTTCATTTCTGTATTATTGTCTACAAGCTTTATGCTCTGAATCGTTATTCCAGCATCCTTAAGTATATCCAATCCATAATTCAACTGCGGCTTTGTCATGCCTACCGCTATAAGCACAACATCACACGCACCATACTCGAATCTTAATACCCTCCTGTCAAGCACATATACCGCTCTTTCCAGAAATCTTCTTCTACATTCAATATCTATACATTCAATCTGTGCAAATGTAATTGGAATATATTCCTTCTTTGTCAGCTTCTCTATAAATGGAACTATTGCTGCCTGCTTCCACACATTGTTCTTAGTATCGTGAAGATCCTTATCCATAAGCCTCTCATCAAGCTTTGACACCCTGACGCACAGCTCCTTTATGTCAGCCTCCTTATCATCAAGCTTTACAGCCTGTCTTCGTATTACAAATGCATATATTGTAGTCACAAGAACTAATATCAATAGCAATACTATAACAAAGGTCTGCATCTGGACCTTCATTTCCAGATAAGTATTGTTATCAAGTAAAACGTTTTTCTCTGTCATAAGACATAATCTGTAATCCTGTCCTGCATACTCAAACAATACTCCTGATACAAGATATGTTCTGTCATCGACCCTGATAATATCGTGTGCCACCTGGTTAAACTTAAGCCCCGTCATAAAGTTCAGCGCCGCCTTCGAATTATAATAGGTATCTGCGGACACATCCTTATAGCGGTTAGTTTCTAACACATCTTTAACAAAAAGCATTGACTGATTCTTTGAAAATGCCCAGTACTTATTAGACGAGGAATCCATCGTTTTTAATATATCATTAATAATTTCCTCATCATTCCTGTTATCCTTCAGGTTAATCTGGTCAAGCACAAGCTGCACATACGAATCCTGCTGTGTTGCACATACATCCATTATGCCTCTTTCATATCTGCCAAGCTGTACATATGAAAACAAGCCGCCTGATACTGCAATAATAACCATGCATATAGTGGTTATAATAAGAATTGGATGCCTGTCTGACTTATGCCTGTCAGCCCTGCTCTTATATTTTTCATTATTGTTATGTATATTACCTTTTCCTTTATCATCGCCATTCCTGTTATCAGGCTTATCCTTTTTCATATTCCCTCTTTCCTGCGCGGCTTTTTAGCGCATATTGAGTTTGTGTCAGGTTTACACTAACCAGTTAGTTATAATTAAATACATGTCTGATTTTTTCAATAATTCCCATAAACCTTTCAGCATCTTTTTTAACAACCGATGTGAATGCCCTGCATTCCTGTGTAAGTGTATTAGTCTTCCAGGAGCTGTCTGTCTGTATGCTGTTTATAATTCCTGCTATTCTTATAAAGAATACCATCAGATTGAATAGTGGAAGAAATAATATACACCACCAATGCCTTATATAATAGCTTCGTATCTCTTTATTAATCCTCAGATAATACGCTGCCGTTATGAAATACATATATCCTGTCAATATATATAAGCCAAATATAATTGCCGTTGACAGTACTATAACCTTTCCTGAATATCCAACCAGCAGAAGGCAGATGAGTGCCAGATACCATATCATTCTTGGAAATGCAAATGTATGGTCATACAATAATGTTTTTACACTTATATTAGTAAGAAAGCTTCCAAGCTTAAAGTCCTTACCCATAAACATCTTTGCAACTTCAAGACTTCCTCTCTGCCATCTCTGTCTTTGTGTATACAGCTTATTAACATCTTCTATCGGATCAACGAAGAAAAGGGCATCCTCACACACCTCAACCCTTTCATCCTGTCTGTATCTCATCTGAAATGTAATATGTGTATCTTCACATATCGTATCTGTGTTATACATCCACGATTTCAGGACCGCTGACTTTCTGAAGGCCGAGAAAGCACCAGAAAGTGTATATACCGAATTAAGCTCTGAAGCATAACTTCTTCCAGCAAGAAACGCCTGTGCATACTCCATAAACTCAAGATTTCTTAATAATCTTGGAAAGAAGCCCTTGTATTTCTTTATCTGCTGGAAAACTGTAAGTATGGCACCTGTCATGCAGTTTAGATCGGTATCTGATTCAAACCTGGTTATCATATTTACAAGTGCATTTCTTTCTAACAGACCATCACTATCAAGATTAATTATATACTTACCTTCACTATTGTATAACGCAAGATTAAGTGCCCTTGACTTTCCCTGCTCTGAATTAAGCCATTGCATATGAAGCCCTGGAAACTTTCTCTGGCATTCTGCGTATACATCAAAGCTGTTATCCTGACCTTTATTATTAACAAGGAATATTCTTATCTTATCATCCGGATACGTGCTGTCCTCTATCGACTTTATGCATTGATAAAGTGTATCTGCCGAATTATATACAGGAATAATAACTGATATATCCGGATACATTGTTAGCTTTTTTCTCTTCCTGCTATAACGCACGCCTCTTCTTACAAGCAGTATCACACTTCCAAGGGCAGGAATAATTTCCATAATAAGCGGAATAATAATCCAGCCTCCCCAGAAAAGAAATGAATTAAGAATTGCTTTTATTACTGCCATATGCGAAATTCCCCACTTTCATTTTTATAATCTGTGGTTTGGTAAACACATAAAAGTACAGACATACACTTAACGCATAGAAGAATATCCTGCCTATAAAGGTATGAACAATATAATATGCCTCCATTCCAAAGAAATGCACCGAGAGACATATCATTATTATTCTTAGCGTATTACATACCATAATGTAACTAAAGCCGACAATTCCAACGATAAGCTTTTCACTTATGTTATAAACATTAAAGAATGCCAGCAATGCTATAAATGCCATAATCTCTATTATTCCTGAGCACTCTAAGTCTATAAGCAGTGTAATCGAGGACACCCCCGTATGTATAAATATAATTCCATACTTGAAATATGCTGTAAATGTACCTGTGATGCTTCCAACAACCCCTGCAAGTGCTGATACACCTCTTGCTAACGGCATAGTAAGCACCGGCTGTATGGTAAGCATCATTATTCCAAACAACCCAAGACTTCCTATAAAGAACTCCCATGCGAAAAGCTTTGCCCTATGGGTAACTGAAATAATATATAACCATACTGCTATAATAACTATTGCAACTATCGGACTAACTCTCATTATCAAGCCCCCTGCCTGTCAGCCTTTTTCTTCTGATGCACAAGTACTCCAACCGTTACACCTATACATAATATAAGTCCCAGCCACGCACCACTCGATGCACCCGCTGTTGTTATCCACTGGGTTCCAAGCTTTATAAACTGGGCATCTATCTGCTTAAAGTCGCTGGCGTCACACCCAAGCTTCTGCGCTATCTTTTCAAGCTCCAGGCTGAATTCACATTCATTCTTTCCGTATTCTCCATTCTTTACTGTAACAAACATCTTACCGTATATCCTGTCACCAGCAGTAAGGTTATTTATATTCTGTGAGTTATTCCAGCCATCTGTTGAAAGCAGATAGAACTCGTAAGTTCCATCGGGCAGGTTCCCGGATGTATTATTCCAGTTAATGGTTCCATCCTCTGCTACACTTACAGGATATGGATAAAACACCTGCTTGTCATTCTCATTAAACTTAATAGTAACTCCCTGTAAGAACTCTCCACCAGCTTCCTTTACATGTGCTGGCATCGTTGTAGACACATACCCATATAATGTACTTCCGTCACTATAAAGAGCTCCCTTTGCATCTGTTTCCTGATTATGCGTTCCGCTCGTTGCATACTGTATTGTTGTGAACTTAAAGTTTTGCCATTCGCTATAATCTCCATCACAAGCCATGCCTGATATATCTGGAGTCACATCTCCCCCAGTACCATCCAGATTACTTACTCCTGTTATAAAAGGCTCCATAAGATATAATCCGAAGGATATTGTTTTATTATAAACCGGAAGATTCTTCTTAGGAATTGCTATCTCCCATTGTCTTCCTACGTGTATACACATCGCACCATCTGTATCCTTGCCTGTTATGCTTCCATCCCTATTTAGCTGGAACACAAGTTCATTGCCAAGGTCGGTTTTTACCGAATACATTCCATTGCTATGTTCACCAGCTCCATAGGCACTTCCGCCTTCGCCATCCTTGATATATATGTACACATAATCGCCATCAAACACCATTGCTGTCTGTGACAGACAGTATTCGTGCTCCCCATTAGGGCACTTAGCAGCCTTCTTTTCTACTGCTGCCCAGTCCTTAAAGCCCCCATCTATAACTATACCCTCATATATTGGTTTCGTTTCCTCTTCCTTTTCACCAGTTTTGCTTAACACCTCTATATCTGATACATCAACCGTTGTACCTGCAAATGTTATCGTAAAATCCGTATTTGCGAAGAAATCCATAGGAATGGCTGCCTCTAGCACATAAGGTCCTGCTGTTTCCTTATGTGCCTCATTAATCGTCTCTGTCACCGCACCATTTATATCCCTATACCAGCCATCCTTTGCCACAGCGCCGCCCTTCCAGGCTGAAAACCTTATTGACGTATTGGCACCCTGCGTACCATCTGAGTACTTTATATTAAATGTGTTATTCCCTGCATAATTATAATCCCACTCTGTTGTTGCCATTCCTGCATAGCATATGTATAAGGCTGAATAATCAGAAGCTATTGCAGCCTTCCAGTAATCAACATTAGAAGCGTCGGCAGTTCTTGTCTTAATCTTCGCCCAGTCCTTCACATCTGCGTCTATATTAATATCTGCTGCATCAGCTATTTTATTATTTTCCAGCGAAGCTGCTGACACTTTATTATATATAGCCGTAACCGGCATACACGCAAGCACAACTGATATTCCTATTGAAACTACCGCCTTTATATGTTTGAATTTCATTATTAACCACTCCTTCTGATATACTCTATCACAAGTAAACTACGCATAAAGCTAATGCCTCTTATAGTCACTTTCTCTTTTTAATGACACCTTTTATATATTATCGGTATTACATGTATAAATTACAGCATTCTGCTTTATTAAGTCAATATAATAGCGATTAATGCCGTTTTTTTTCATATTATGTCAATTATTCCCTTTTGTGCAAGCATTTTTTATGCATGTTTTCTACCTCTTTTAGGGGGGATTTTAATATATTTATTATTGGTTCCAACAAATGTATTACGCTGCTTATTTACACTTTAAAAGGGGCGGAAGCAGTTGCCCTTAAAACAACTGCTTCCGCCCCTTTTATTAATATTATGTTTTCTGATTATCTCATTATCCGATTTCACTACCGGCTATAATATCCTTATCAACTGTCATAACTGATAAGTTATCCTTATCATCCATAGCAGCCAGTATCATGCCCTGTGATTCAACTCCACATATTTTACGTGGTGCAAGATTAGTTACAACTGCAACCTTCTTGCCAACCATTTCCTCTGGCTTATAATACTGTGATATACCTGATACTATCTGTCTTACCTCAGCACCAACACGTATCTGTGAGCAAAGCAGCTTCTTTGCCTTCTTGACTGGCTCGCACTTAAGCACTTCACCAACCTGGATCTGCAGCTTGGCGAAATCATCATAGGTTATCTCCGGCTTCTTTTCAACAACAGGATACTCTGGTGCCCCATTAGCCTTTCTTTGTGCCTCCTGAAGCTTCTCAACCTCTTCCATAACAACATTTATATCAAGTCTTGCAAAAAGAATCTCTGGCTTATCTGTAACCTTCTCTCCTGACTTTCTAAGACCAAACTTATCCAGATCATCAAAATCTCTCTCTCCTTCTGCAGGATTAGCTGGATAAAGCTGCTTTAATATGCTCTCTGTTGTGTTAGGCATAAAGGACTTAAGAAGATTAGCACCGATTGTAATACTTTCAACAAGATTGTAAAGCACCTCTTCAAGTCTTTCCTTCTTAGACTCATCCTTTGCAAGTGCCCAAGGCATAGTTTCATCTATATACTTGTTGCATCTTTTAAATAATGAGAATACCTCTGTCATGGCATCTGCAACGTGAAGTGTTGACATCTTATCCTGTACCTTATCTCTTGTTGCCATAACAACAGCCTTAAGGTCAGCATCAAAGTCAAGGCTTGCACCATTCTCATCTACACCTGCTCCTGTGCTTGTGGCACCTGTTTTATTAACAGTTCCACCGAAATACTTGTTAGACATAGCGATTGTTCTGTTAACAAGATTACCAAGTGTATTGGCAAGGTCTGAATTCATACGTTCTACTAAAAGCTCCCACGATATAACACCATCATTTTCAAAAGGCATCTCATGAAGAACGAAATATCTTACGGCATCTACACCAAACATATCTACGAGGTCATCGGCATATATAACATTGCCCTTAGACTTACTCATCTTACCATCGTTCTGTAAAAGCCATGGATGTCCAAACACCTGCTTTGGAAGTGGTTCGCCAAGTGCCATAAGGAATATTGGCCAGTAAATTGTATGGAATCTTACAATATCCTTACCGATAAGATGAAGATCTGCTGGCCAGAACTTCTTATACTGTTCGCTTGAATTACCATCTGCATCATAACCAATACCTGTGATATAGTTAGTAAGTGCATCAAGCCATACATATACTACGTGCTTATCATCAAAGTCAACCGGAATTCCCCACTTAAATGATGTTCTTGACACGCACAGATCCTGAAGTCCTGGAAGAAGGAAGTTATTCATCATCTCATTCTTTCTTGATACAGGCTGTATGAACTCAGGATGTGTATTAATATGCTCTATAAGTCTGTTGGCATACTTACTCATCTTAAAGAAATATGCTTCCTCCTTAGCCGGCTTTACTTCACGTCCACAATCAGGACACTTTCCATCAACAAGCTGTGATTCTGTCCAGAAGGATTCACAAGGTGTACAATACATTCCCTCATAAGAGCTCTTATATATATCTCCCTGGTCATATAACTTCTTAAATATCTTCTGAACCTGCTTTTCATGATAATCATCTGTTGTTCTTATAAACTTATCATATGATGTATCCATAAGATCCCAGATTCTCTTAATCTCTGCAGATGTCTTATCTACGAATTCCTTAGGTGTAATCCCTGCTTCCTCTGCCTTTAACTCTATCTTCTGGCCATGCTCGTCAGTACCCGTCTGGAAGAATACATCATAACCCTCCTGACGTCTGAATCTTGCTATACTATCCGCAAGTACTATTTCATAGGTATTGCCAATATGTGGCTTACCTGATGTATATGCAATAGCCGTAGTCATATAAAATGGACCTTTATTCTGTGGCATATCTACAACCTCCATTTACTTTATTATCTTCGTTTATACCTGCCTTTTGTATACAGGCTTACCAATCATTTAATGATAGTTAACTTTTAATAATATGTCAAGTTTTAAGTAAATCCCACATATGCTATACTGTATACGCAAAGGAGTATTTTTATTATGTTTCATATAACCAATATAACCAACTCAATAAGACTAAAGCATAATAACCACAGACACCCTTTTAAAAGGTATGTGTGTATTCTTACCATTATAGCAGCTACCATAAGCATAAGCTTTACTGGCTGTGGCAATTTCCTGGAAAAAAGGAGCCACGATAATGAAAACGCCTTGAATTCTGACAATTCTTACAGCACCACCGATAATACAGACTTTGATGCTTACACCAATGAGCTGTTTCGTAAGCTTGTAAGCACAGACACACTCTTACTACATACAGTCATTGAACACCCCTCTGACTACGGCATAGAGGATTATGAGGTAACGCTTGGACGTATCAACCTGGAAAAGCTTGATGATACCTCTGATATAACCCAAGGTATTACTGAGCTTAAAGCCTTTGACAAAAGCCTGCTGTCACACAAGCAGCTTATCACCTATGACACTCTTCTTTCTTACCTTGAAACAAACCTGTGTTACAGCGACCTTAATCTGTATTCAACAAGCCTTACTCCAACTATCGGCATACAGATACAGCTTCCTCTTATGTTTTCTGAATATACATTTATTGAAAAAAAGGATATTGATGATTATATCAGTCTTCTATGTGATGTTGATGGTTACTGTGATAATCTTATTGACTATGAAAAGCTGCGTGCCCAAAAGGGCTTTACACTTGAAGACTCCCTGCTAGAGGATGTAATAAGCTCCTGTCAGTCTATTGTTTCTTCTATGAATGACCAGAATTCCAAAGACCGTTTATTTATAGATGATTTCAATTCACGCATAGAGCAGCTTGATTTCCTATCAGAAGAGGAGGTTAAGACTTATAAAGAGCTTAATCTTAATGCCGTACACAACCACGTAATTCCCGGCTATAATGCCCTTATAGAGGGGCTTGCCTCAATAAAGGACACCAACAGATATTCAGGTGGAATATGTAATTATCCTGATGGACAGAAATACTACGAAGGGCTTCTTGAACAAGCTCTTGGCTGGAATAAATCAGTTGAGGAATACTCTGGGCTTTTAAAGGATTATATGCAAAGCTACCTCCTTACCACTAAAATGCTCTTACGAAGCAATCCCTCTCTAATGGATTCCTTTAACGGCTATCCATTTAATATAACCGGAGCCACCAATATCCTTGAAGATTTAAAGCAACGCATTGCTGAGGACTATCCGGAACTTGAAGATATAAGCTACTCTGTAAGTGAGGTATCTGACAGCCTGTGCGAATATGCCAGTCCTGCCATGTATTTTCTGCCCCAATTAGACAACAGAAATAATAATTCAATATATATTAACCCAAACGGAACCTCTGGAAGTGATATATATCCAACACTTGCACACGAAGGATATCCAGGACACATGTATCAGACACAGTATTATCTAAGGACCAATCCCTCTCCTATCCGTTCACTAATCGCTCCGGGCGGCTATGTTGAAGGCTGGGCTTCCTATGCTGAGGTACACTCCTATGAATATGGCTGTGCAGGAAGCGAGCTTAACAGCCTTGCGCAGTGCAACTATGCCATTATCCTATGCCTTCACGCTCTAGGCGATATCGGTGTTAACTACTATGGCTGGGATGAAGCAAGACTATCCTCCTTCTTAAGCAACTGGGGCTTTAACAGTCCTGATACAGCCCATTCAATGTACACCTCACTTATTGCCAACCCTGCCAATTACTGCAAATATGTTCTAGGCTTTATCGGCTTTGAAGAACTAAAAAAACAGGCCCAAAAAGACCTTGGCGATGACTTCTCGCTAAAAGAATTCCACCGCTACGTTCTTGAAAACGGACCTGTCCAGTTTAATATTCTGTTTTCCAATCTTAAGCAATGGGAGGACAGTTTAATAGTAGTATCCTCCAGGGCAGCATAAGCCACCGCCACCAAGACAACAGTTACATGCAAGATTCAGAAGTATAAGCTTCATGCACCAGCCACCTACGCTGGTGCCTGGATTCCCATACGCCTGCTGTCTTCCTGTATACCACTCTCCGCCACTATTCATTCTCTGATAGAACATTCTATACTGCATATTATCTGGTGAAAGCTCCACAGCCCGTCTTGCATGCTCCATAGCCGTAGCCTGATTTCCTTTTCCTGCGTTAGCCTGTGCACTATAATAGTACCATCTCGCATCCCTGTCCTCTATTGAATTAAGGACATTAAGAGCTTCATCATAGCCGCCATTATTAATATAATTAGCGGCTGCTCTTAAGTGAATAGTTGTCTGATCATTGCCATTCATATCCGATGCACCATTTCCACCTGTGCCATCGTAATATCCACCGCCAAAGCCGAATGGTCCATAACCCCAGAAATCGCCGCCATAGCTGCCATAGCCACCATTCTGATTATTATTCTGATAATCACCATCATAGCCATAGCTTCCTGAACCACCTCGGTTCTGGCTGTAAGAGGATGTATAGCCACCCTCCTTTTCTTTCATTATCTGGTTATATGCCTGCTGTATAGTTTTAAACATCTCCTCCGCCTTATCCTTATTAGGATTATTGATGTTAGCATCCGGATGATATTTCCTGCTAAGTGTTCTATACGCCTTTTTTATTTCTTCATCTGAAGCATCTCTAGATACTCCTAATACTGAATACGGATCAGTCATACTTCCTCCATCATCTACACTATTATAGTCCGGCTTTACGCCCCTGCTATCCTTAAGCTTTTATTTTATCAGCACCTCCGCTTTCCTTATCGGATTGTGCCTGCTTCTTTTGTCTGCATAATTCGAATCTTGTCCATACTCCGGAATATATTATATTCCTTAAAAGATTCGCATTCTCTATTATAGGGAGCCTTTCAAATGCTGCTGCACATTGTGCCATAAGTGATTTCAGCACATTTTCAACAAACTCATCATAATCTGGTTTCACAGAATATTCCATAAGTCCATTGAACCTTCCCTTTTTAATATCCCCCTCCAGGTCCTCATAGGCATCAAGTATATATATAAATCTTCCTAGGGAATTACCAAGCTGTATAAGTTCTTCCTTCCACTCATCATCCCTCATAAGAAGAATCTGTGTCAGGATTATACCGAATTGTTCTGCCGGCACATCCACGTTTGGCTGCCCTTTGTTCTCCTGCTCACTTATACATAAAAGAGCTGCTTTTATCCTCTCCGCTTTGTTAGGATATGCTGCTTCTATGCGTTTAACCTTTCCCTTGAGAGAATCTGCAAGTGCTTTCCTCGTTACCTTTCTTTCATCCTTCCAGTCATCCACACATTTGTAATATGTCATAAGCACATTCATATCCGCAACATACCCGGTTATTGAATTCCTGCTTACAGGGTGCTTATGAACAGGATGTGCTATACATCTCGCCTCATAATGCGTAGTTTCTGGCTCATATAAGCCTGTTAGCAGTAACAACAGAAATGTCATATCATAGCTTATTGACAACTGTCCATTAATCCCATAGCGTTCCTTTAGCTCATCACAAAGTCCACAATAATACGAACGATATACATCATATTCTTTAATCTTAAGCTCCGGCTTATTCACCACAACATAACCGTACATAATATTCCATCCTCATTTCCAGACGCACTACGCATACGGGCGTGTATCAGGCAGACACCTGCACAAGGCTGCATACCGCTAATCTATTTTCCAAGTAAAGCTGCGCTGCATAGCGCACACCAAAAAAACGAAAGCAGTTATCATTACTTTAACCGCTTTCGCTTATCATATAACATATTTAAAACTTACGTCAATCTATGCCCGAAAGATTAATAAATCTTTTAGATTATTTATAAAAAATATTCCCCGTAATCAGCCATAGCTGTGAGCCTTTTAGCTTTTGTAACACTAATATATGACTATCGCCTGTTTTCCCATATCCTCATATCTTGACTCTGTGGTTTCCTTGTCATACTCATATATTCCTCTTAGTGGATCCGCCATTATATATGTATCACTAGTATACCCTATAAGCACCATGGCATGCTCGTGCGACTTCCATATAATGCTTTCCCCATCGACCTTCCATACAGCCGCCTCGTGCGGCTTTGCCATCCACATGGTTTCCCATACAAGCACAGGATGTCCCTGATTAACATATTCTGTGAGTTCCTCGTAATCTGCACCTGTTACATTGTATACATTCATGCCTGAATCCACGCTGTCAAGATACTTTGCTGCTGATTTAACTATTACCGGTGCAAATGCCCCACAGGCATCATCATCTCTTGGATTCCCTACAAATGCTTTGTATGGAGATGTGCTTCCAACCGCCCCTTTATCAAGATAATAATCTGCCATAGTTGTCTTACTGACATCATACCCCAGATAGTTAAGAATTATAGTTAAGGCTGTAATCTCACAGCCTGTTGGCAATTCCGGATTCTGAAGTATGCTTTCTACCTCTAACCTTTTATAAGTGCTGCGTTTTGTCGTGGGCTCTGTACTATTTTCCTTTGAAGCACTGGCTTCTGCCTCTGTATTTTCCTCTGTATTCTTATCTATACTTTCTTCTGTGTTTTCCTCTATGTCCTCCACAATATTTTCCTCAGTATATTCCCCTGTTGTATTCTCTGTCACATCCTCTGGCATATCCTCTGCTGTATTGACCTTATTTAAAAGCTCTGTTTCGCCCTGAAGATAATCAGCCTTTAATATATATCTTTCTACCGGCTTATTGGTCAGTATTACTGCTAACACTACTATCCCCAGCATAATTGCAGCAGTACCTTTAACTACTGTATTTTTTCTTCTATGAATTTTTCTTTTAGTTTTGATTGGTGGTGTGTTTATTTTCTTCTCCATATGAACCTCTTTTCCGGCACCTCTTATGCCTTTCCCCTTATAATCCTATGTTACTTACACAAAGCCCCTGTTAAACATTTCATGTGCAGCTATTGTTTATATTAATAATATAAACCTCTTAACTTACAATATTCTTACATAACTGAAGCCAAAATTATAAAAATCTGGTATAAAGAAAATAAATACAGAGAATAAATATAAAGAAT
>CAKRKK010000011.1 GCA_934358235.1 uncultured Lachnospira sp. | reverse complement strand
ATGACTGGAATGTGTAGAAGGAAATTCCCAGCGGAAGAATAATTGATGGTGGATTAAAGTACTGTCCATGACCTATAGCAAGCACAAGCGCATCTATATTCGTTATTATAAAATTACCATACTTGACTGCTGCTAATAGTCCAAAGGCAAGTACAATCATTGCCCATACCACAAGTCTTTTCTTTTTCTTAAGCTTTTCCTTATAGGTCTTCTTTTCTTCCTTAGACATAGTCTGTTTATTCGCAGCTATGTATTCTTTACCTTCAGTATTGAACTTATCAAGTAGTCTTGCACCTGCATATGTCACCAGCGTTGTAAACACAAGAAATACTGAAGTTTTAACACTATATGAAAAATAATATGCATAACTTATAATCAAAAGCCATATCCATTGAAGCTTCTTAGGAAGGACATAATATACCACTAATCCGACAATAAGAAATGCGAAAAATAATACTGTTGAAAATGACATATCAATAGCCCTCCCATTCATTACCTGTTGCTTTTACATAATCTGTTTTCAGGTTTTTGAACATTTCATCATATGAATTATAGAAATATCTGCTCTTATCAAAGCTTCCAGCTCTTATTTCCCTGATACATTTACCCAGTATCTGTGAATATTCATCACCAAGTGTTCCACCCATATGGCCCTCAAGGTCACCATAATCAACATCATCTCTTGGAAGGACGCTCTGTAATAACAGGTTGAAATCATATAACGTAATTCCCTTTGTATCCATGTACTGCTGAATCTTAGGATAAGCTATATTAATCTTCATAGTTTCCATTGATGATGGTGTAATAGGTGAAGCTACGCATATAAGCTCTATGTTATTCTTATCACACAGCTCAACTATCTTATCAAAGTAGTTAAGAACATCCTCGATGAGCTCACCATTGGCTCTTTCCTTTTCATTTTCTATAAATGTCTGTCCACCCGGCTTTAAGCCGCTGACAATCCTACTGAAATAGCCTTTTCCTACATATGGTCCATTGGCCTCAAGAACATATCCATCATCACCTGTATCACAAGCTTCTATTGAATTCTCTTTATATGCCTTTGAGGTCTTTTTGTTAACATTTTTCTTTGCAGTTTCCATAGACATATCCCACGAAAGTCTGTTGGTAACAAAGTTTCTTATATCTATATTATCAATATTATCAAGAACATATCTTGTCTTAACTGACATATCTGTCATTGGCTGATATATGAAATCCTTAGAAAAGGCTTCAATATTCTGACTTGCTATCCAGTAATAGAAATCCACATCATATATGACAGTTTTAATATCATTACTATCAATAGCATCCAGTAAAAGATAATACGTATCTCTTACAAGAGCTCCTGGAACTGCCAGATTATAACAGTTACTTCCTGTCTGTTCATCTATCTTATAAGGATTGATTGCACTTCTTGCATGCGATGCTCCAAGCACAATAGTATCATAATTCTCATCCTTTGCATTCACTTCTTTAATTGTATATCTGACGTATCCTGTTTTTCCAAAAAGGAAATCCATTGAAGATATAATAAGTA
Source organism: uncultured Lachnospira sp. (assembly GCA_934358235.1). Classification (GTDB taxonomy): domain Bacteria; phylum Bacillota; class Clostridia; order Lachnospirales; family Lachnospiraceae; genus Lachnospira. The sequence continues at coordinate 23,285 of CAKRKK010000011.1, read as the reverse complement.
TAAGACCTGCTATAAATACAACCACCCTTATATAGGGTTTAAAACTACCTTTCATTATATACTCCATTCTTTTTAGCTTTATATTTTCTCATCTGTTAATAATCTCCACATGCCTTTAACAGGCTTAAAAGCTGCTCTGCGCTCCTCTTCCAGCTATATCTGCCTAGCGCTGTTTCTTTACTGGCTGTACTGCCTTCTAATAGCTTGTCCAGATTAACCTCTGGTTTATCCGGGTTAATATATATTGCCGCATCTTTACATATCTCCGGAAGACTTGCTGTATCTGATACTATTATCCTTGCACCTGTGCTTAATGCCTCTAATGGAGGTATTCCAAAGCCTTCATAGTATGATGGAAATACAAATGCCTTGCAATCCTTCATAAAAGCCTTGGCAGCACTATCCGTAAGATACCCAACATAAGTGATATTACTTACGCTTTCTATATCATATACCTTATCTATATCTCCACCAGCCAGTACATACTGCGATGAAGGATTATATCTGGCATTGGCTATAAGCCACTTAACATTCTTATTCTTATTGGCAGAGGACATCATAAAATAATAGCTGCCTTTTTTTATATCCGGATATTTATCAAGCACGCCGGTATCAGCTTTCACACCTTCAAAATGCTGCCAGCCATTGCCTATAACTGTTATCTTTTCAGCCTCGATGCCTAACAGACTTATAATTCTTTGCTTTGAAAACTCCGACACGGTAATAACCTTTAATGAATGTTTTCTTATTCTGTCATATATTTTAAGGAACCACTTCCGCTCAGCATCAGGAAAGTAATCATTATCCTCTGCATAGCACACGTCATGCAATGCAACTATTCCCTTAGGTGCAAGTACTGATACTTCATTGCACAGATTAACCGGTATCCGGTTTCTCACTCTTGAATTAAGCGCAAATACCACCTGTGTCCACAGCCTGTTAAAATGTGACCTGATAACCTTTATATTCTTATAATCTGGTAAAGTCTTCACCCTTGATGGAACCAGTATTGCTATATCTACATCTCCACAGATGTTATCTAACTCCTTTAGTATCTGTGAGGCATATCTGTCAACCCCCGTTGACATTGAACATAAAAACCTTCCATCTATTAAATATTTTTTACTCATAAAGCACCCTTTAAACACCTTAATTCACTTTAGCTGCCAGCTCCTTAAAGTACTCTGTATACTTTCTTACTATAACATCCCAGGCAAACTCTTTATTTACATAAGCATATCCGTTATTTCCCATAACATCTGCTATATCCGGATGCTTCATAATGTAATTGACTGCCCCCTCAAATTCATAATAACCATTAAAATACAGACCACCATTCGATTCGCTGACAAAGTTACGTGTCACTCCACAGCCGCCATATACAATAACAGGCCGTCTGCACAGCCAGCTTTCCATAATAACTAAAGAAAAGCTCTCAAACTTTGACGGATTACATAAAAGCAGTGCTGCACTCTCCGCATTTGTTTTATCCTGAAGTGATACAAAGCCTAAATCTATCACATCACCTTTGACAGACTCTGGTATAGCTATCTGTCCTCCGCCTACAAGCACAAGCTTAAGGTTATTGTGATTCTCTTTCTTATAATGTGCAAAATACTTAAGCAGCGTATGGACGTTCTTTCCTTCCTCTTTACGGCCTGCATACAGAATAAATGGCTCAGTAATACCAAACTTTTTCCTAAACCCTTCTGCATCATAGTTAAGTCCGGTATCAACTCCTTCACCAAGCACCACTCCGTTATAATTGCTTCCATATAGCTTCTTTGCAAGCTCATACTCAGGCTTTGAATGAAATATCATTCCCGCTGCCTGTGAATATCTTTTTGCAAAAAGCTTCATATATGCATAGCTTTCATCATGCAGACAAGGTATAAGTACAGACTTGTGTGGGCACACACCTACTCCCTCATATGTTGTTCCAAACATATAAGGAATATATACAAACAATGCATAGTTATCCTTGTTATTCCTGATATAATCATACAATGCAGTACTATTCACCATCTCCTGCATATATATCTTTTCTTCTGCCTCTGATACAGGAATATTATTCATAAACTTATAATTTACCGCGTCAAATCTTTTCACATCTCTTTTCCTCACCGGAAAACGCCTGACCTTAAGTCCACATACCGTATCACAGCCTGCCTTATAGAAATTCACATTCCAGTCGCTTGCAAACTTCTCAACACAGGTAGTAAGTATCTCTAACTTCAGTCCTGACTCATTAAGGTGTGTTGTAAGACCTCTTAGCTCCATCTCTGCGCCACCCGGTATATTCTCACCAAACCATGGACACACAAATGCAATTGTTTTCATACACTTCTCCATTTCTGCTGCATTTCTGCTATACACCTGATTAGCCCCAATCCATACTCAGGGCTGTGATAACTTATATTTTCTCTATCATATCGCAGAACCGCTGTATAATAACATCCCATCTGTAATTATCGTTCACATACTTATAGCCATTTTCTCCTATAAGTCTTCTTTCTTTATCATGTGAAAGATAATAGTTTATACAGCCTGCGAATTCATAATAGCTTCTATAGTACAAGCCTGCATTACCATGAACACAATGTCCCTTAAGAACCAGACACCTTCCATTTACAAGCACCGGAACCTTTAGTGATAAGGCTTCCAGCACAACCATAGACAAACTCTCAAACTGCGATGGCATTACAAGAAAATCAGCTCCCGCAATAACATTAAACTTTACCTCATCACTTACGAAGCCAAGACTTATAACATCAGCTCTTTTAGGAACCTCTATAACTGGCTTTCCCATAAGCACCAGCTTGAAATCTTCTTTATCAGCATTTTCCTTTTTATATCTGTCAAAATACTCGAAAAGCTGTCTGCAGCCCTTTGCCTCATCTATTCTTCCAACATATACCATATAATGTGATATGCCGCGTTCCCTTTTAAAGCCTTCTGCATCTATATTATCCGGAACCTCAACGCCTACGCCGCCATAGCCTTTGTTATTGATAATATCAGCATTATTAAACTTCTGTTCGATAAATTTCTTTTCTTCAACAGTATTATAGAATATTCCCTTTGGCATCTTAAACAGCCTGTTAAAGTAATTAAGATATATAGGAGGCTCGTCATGTGCTGTTGGTATAAGCACAGCCTTGTCCTTTACCTTAGGAAGTCCTCTTACTGTTGTGTAATACAGATATGTCATAAATACAAAGGCATCGTAATCGTTGTTATGCTCTTCAATATAATCTATAAGTGCTGGACAGTAAGGTCCCTGTGCATCAAACCATTCCTCTTCAAGCTCATCTGTATGTGCAACGCCTATAACCTGTGATGAAAGTCTTGAAAACTTGGCTTCATTACGTTTCTTATCAACACCGAAGCGTCTTACGGTTATGCCATTAATCTGCTCTAGCGCTTCTGTATATTCATTCTTCCATGTTACATAATCTATTGCTTTTGTCGTAAGCACTTCAATATCATAATATTTGGCAAGATGCTCTGTAAGCTGCCTTGCATGCAGCTCTGCACCTCCATTAACCTCAAGACCATATCGCTGTACGACTAATGCTAACTTCTTCATTGTGCTGTCTCCTTCCTGTCCTAAAGGCTTCAATCTTCCATTATGTATTATCCATAATGATTAATCACGCCCTGCTTTTACAACACATTTTCCTTCATCAGACTTATGAACCTTTCCTCTATAACCTCGTGTGAGAAATCCTTAAGTCTTTCCTTTTCATTGGCTATCAGTTTATCTCTCAGAGCCTTATCCTTTACCACCTTGTCAATAACTCCTGCAACCTCAAGTGAATCCTTAGTACTAAGCACTATTCCCGAACCACCAAGAGTTCCATATATCGCTGACGAATCATATGCTATTATAGGTATATTAAAGTACATTGCCTCAACCAGAGGAACACAGAAACCCTCATGCTCACTCATGCATAAGAATACATCTGCCATTCTGTAATAGGATAATATCTGATTGAACTTTATATGTCCTGCAAATATAATATCATCCTTTACCTCAAGCGCATATGCAAAGCTTTCCAGACGCTTTCTATAATTCTCGTAACCACTATCTGAGCCGACAAGAATAAGTCTTGAAGCAGGATTATAGTTCTTCTTATATTCAGCAAAGCTTTTAATCACATCCTCCTGACACTTATTAGGTGCAAGTCTGCCTGTGAATAATATATTAGTACAAGCATCTGCTTCATATCTTCTCATAAGTGATGTATCAGGTTCCTTATCATAATCCGAGAATGGTATAAGTATAGGAAGTACGTCTATCTTACACTTAAACCCAAGCTCAATAAGATCCTGCTTATTATATTCTGACACCGCCAGGCAGTAATCAACCTTATCTGAAAGATATCTTAGTGCCCTGATGCCCTCACTACATTGAAGTGCAGCTCTTGAATTATACCTTTCAAGATACTCCGGTGGCGTTATATTATGATAAACCATAACCTTTTTACAGTTCATCTTGCCGAAGTCCCAGTTAAGCTGTGCTCCTGTTGACATATGATATATAACTACATCATCCTCTGACAGCTTTGGCAGCTTTGAAACTGACTTAGCTGTTCCCTTTGGTAATCTTATGTCTACTGATTCTGCATAGATTTCAGACTTGAAACCCATTTTCTTAATAACCTGCTGTAAGGCAAGCGTATCATTACTAACTGCATCACCATATGATATTGTTGGTAAAAGCTGATATATATGCATCTTTAACTCCATTCCTTCACACTTCTATATTTCACTAACCATTAAGCTTTTTTTCCAGCTCACTTATCTTTTTCTCTGCCTCATAGAGTTTCTTTTCAAGTGCTTCCATTCTGGCGTTATCTTCTTCAAACTTGCTTAAGCTCATTGTAAGTCCCTTGTATACATCCTTATTGAACTTATTCTGGTCATCTACTATTGATTCAATATAAAAGGCGATAAGTCTTCTGTTGATTTTCTTAATAAGCTTTGATACAGGATTGCCAGAAAGCTCCCTGTAAGATAATACCTCTGAGTCCTCACCAGCATTTACAAGCATATCTGTATATGCCTCCTTGCTGTAGGGTGCTCCTGTTCCACCACCTAACAGAATAACATCCTCAAAGCTGATACTATCATCCTTCAAGCCTCTTGCCTTAATATCTTCTCTTATCTCCTGCATAATATCTTCTATATTAATGTTTTCCATATATTCCTCATTTCTGCGCTTATTATAACGCAATATACTATGTTATCAGCATCAATGGGTATTCTGCCACTAACAGATGCACCTGCCTTACTTAAGATACACAAGCCTTACTTTACTACGTCTATATGTTAAGCTATATGTTAAGTTCCCACTTATGTGGCATCCTTAAAACACCGGTATCTCCAACATTAGATACGACCTCAAACTTCATAGCTTCCTTGTAATAATCAACCGGATTGCCTTCTCCCCATTCGATTGTTACGTCTACCCAGTATTCTCCAGGTATAAGCATAACCTCATCCAGAAATACCTTGTAGTTGCCATCTTTATCTATATCGAAGTTATCAAGTCTGTCTATTCTTGTATTGGTTCCATAGCACCATAATCCATCACTTCTGAATATGCCGAAGCCAAACACACAGTCTGTAATTGGACTTTCTACGTGATAGTTAAGATCCAGCGTCATAGCCTCACCTGTTCTGAAGGTCTTTTGTGGCTTGCCATCCTTGTCTAACATCTTAATATCTGTAAACTGTGCTCTCTTATCACCGAATCTTTTAATACTCTTCTTATATCTTTCCTTTGCAGCCCTTGTTTCTTCTCTTATTCTGTCTTTTTCAGCCTGCTCCATTCTCTCCTGATTCATATAATCAAGATACTGAAGATGAACATCCTTAGGCTTTCCTTCCATCTCTATATGTCCATCTCTTATCCATATAGATCTGTCACATATCTGCTCTATCTGTCCAAGAGAGTGTGAAACAATTACTATAGTTGTTCCGCTTGCCTTTATCTCTCTTAGCTTATTAAAGCACTTGGCCTGGAAATTCGCATCACCGACTGCAAGAATCTCATCAATAAGAAGTATATCCGCATCTACATTGATTGCTACTGAAAATGCGAGTCTCATATACATACCTGATGAATATGTTCTTACTGGATTATCTATAAACTCCTTAAGCTCTGAAAATGCAATTATATCATCTAATCTTGCATCTATTTCCTTCTTATTAAGGCCAAATATAGCCGCATTGGTATATATATTTTCCCTGCCGCTCATATCCGGGTGAAAGCCTGCACCAAGCTCAATAAGACTTGAAACTCTTCCTGCCATCTCTATTGTGCCGCTGTTTGGATATATAATCTTAGTAAGCAGCTTAAGCGTTGTAGACTTGCCACAGCCATTCTTTCCTATAAGACCTATTGCTTCACCCTTCTTTACAGAAAAGCTTATATTATCAAGCACCTTTCTGTTCTCGTATCTGTTTCTTTTCCAGAAAAGCAGCTTTTCCTTAAGCTCGCTGCCCTTATCATAATAAACCTTAAAATGCTTGGTAATACCATTAACCTCTATTGCATTATTACTGTCCTTCATATTACTCCTCATTTCTACGCACGTTTTTAGCCTGTCTTAACTAGAAATTCTCTGCAAAGCCCTTCTGAAGCTTATTAAAGCAGAAGAAGCCTAACACAATAAATATAATTCCTAATAAAAGTACATACAGTAAGGAAAGCATTTCCGGTACTGTTTTATAATATAATATCTGTCTGTACATCTCTATAATAGGTGTCATTGGATTAGCCTGGAATATAGGCATTGCCCAGTCTGGAACCATCTCACTTCCGTACATGACTGGTGTCATATACTGGAGGGCCATCGTAAAGATTCCAAGAATATACTGGAGATCCCTGAAATATACTGTAAGAGCTGCAACTATCAGGGCTATGCCAAGACACAGTATGTACTCAACTACCATAACGAAAGGAAGGCATAATAATGCAACTGGATTAATTCCTTTTCCTGATATAATAAGCACAATAAATATAACTATAAATGTAAGCAGCATATTGACAAAACCACTTGTAACAGTTGCTATTGGCATAACCTCTCTTGGGAAATAAATCTTCTTAACCATATCCTTTTCCCTTATAATAGCAGTTGAACCGTCCTGCACGCTTGAAGCAAAAAACATCCATGGTACAAGGGCAACAAACAGAAACAGATAGTACTGCTCATAACCTGCCTTCATAATAACTGAGAATACAAGTGTAAATACCATCAACTGAAGCAGCGGATTGATAAATGTCCACAAAAATCCCAGCACAGATCCCTTATAACGTCCTCTTAAGTCCTTCTTTACAAGACTAAAGACCATTTCTCTGTAATCATATAGTTCTCTTAAATGTTTCACTGTTAACCTCCACTTTAACCTTCTATTAAGTGTTTATAATTCTGTCTAATCTTTCTTTCACAATACCCGTCGAACGTTCCATATTAAGCTTGCTATGCACATATTCGAGAGCATTACATTTTATTATATCATAAAATCCCTTATCATCAACAAGTCTTTTCATAAAGCCTGCTGCACAGTCAGTATCAGCCTCAGCCCACTTATAGCCCTTCTTAAACGGAAGCATATCCTTATCAAGACTTACAAGTCTGTAATCAACCATGCAGGCACTACTCTTATCCATAAACTGCGTTGTTGCTGACCAGTCTGTGGCTATAACCGGCGTTCCCACCACCATAGCCTCCGCGCACGTAAGTCCAAATCCCTCTGAGCGGTGCAGGGAAACATATACATCAACACACTTTATAAGGCTGTTTACTTCTATTCTTGACAGGCTCTTATCAATAAAGTACACCTCATAGCCAGACATCTCTTTTTTTATATATTCAATGTCACTATCCGAATTCTCCTTCAGCTTAACAACAAGCGCAACATCCCTTCTATCCTTATCAAAGGCTTTCTTATAGCTTTTAAGGACAGCCCCTGGATTCTTTCTTGGCATTCCACTTCCGCCATCATACATCATCATATATAAGAAGCGGTCAGATGGAAGGTTAAAATAACTTCTGTCATACTGCCGATTAGTATGTGCACTTACTGGAAATGGCACTGTATACACGGGCTTATCCGTATATTTTCTGAATATGTCACTCACGAAATCTGACGGTGTCCATATCTCATCCACCAGACTAAAGGCTGTCATCCATTCCTTAGGAAATTCCTGCATTTCCCACACCCAGAAGCCTATGTTATAATGTCCATCCCAGAATTCTCTTCCAAGCTCCATAAACCCTACTGCCATTTCACTTGCATTAATATGAAATATATTAACATTATACTTAAGTCCATCCGCTATCTTATGGTCGCACGAATGATCTGTCATATTATAACCCGGTGGAACATAATAATTATATATAAGATTATCCACCCCGGCTTTGTCTAATATATCCGATACATATCTCATGCTCTGCCCAAGACCTGTATCAACTCTTATATCTCCTATAAGATTCACCCCATCAGGAAAACGCTCCCTGTCAAAGGGAATGAACTCTATACTCTCTATTGCCTTCGCTCCTTTTTCCACAACACCAGCCTTTATGCGTGTTAATGTGCTCTGTGGCACAAGCCTTACAAGCAGCGGCCTGAGCTTCTCAGCCATAGTGAGCAACGCCTTTGATACACTCATATTTAACCTCTTTCACTCATAATGAAATCATATACTATACGTCCTAACCTTTCCGGTTCGTATCTCTTTACTACCGAAGCATATGCCTTCTCGTCAACCTTATCATTAAAGTCTGACATAATACCTGCCAGATTCTCTATCTGCTCGTATTCGTTGCACTTAAGATTAAAGGTATTGATATTACCATCTGTTATCTCATCGAATATAGGAAGATTACTGGCTATGATAGGCTTATTAAACCTCATGACCTCTATTATAGGCATTCCAAAGCCCTCTGCTTTGGATGGAAATACAAAAGCGGACATACCCGAATATAATTCGTGCTTTTTGTCGTGCGTAACATAATCAAGATAGGATATATCCTTATCCTTAGCCATCGCTGCCATAAGAAGATGGTTAATATCCTCCTCCTGCATCTTTCCGCCAAGTATCAGCTTTCTTGTGCCACCAAGCTCCTTATATCTTAAATAGCCCTTTATAAGAAGGTCAACACCCTTTCTCTTCTCCATATTTCCAATATACAGGAAATAATTCTCATCCATATTAATCCATCTTTTCTTAATTGGATTCGATATTATATAGGCATTGACATTCGCTATATTCTTAGCTTCTGGAAAATATATCTCTGTTGTACGCTTTGTCTGCTCCGAATTATACAGAATCATGTCCGTATTCTTCAATGTCTTTTTTAAATTATGCTTAAAATATATATTATACACTCTTCCAAAATATTCTACATATTCTATTGGAAACATATCGTGTATAGTTATCATTATCTTATAACTGCCCTTAAGCTCAACCGGTATAATCGTATTGACCTCCCAGAATATATCGGGTTTTATAAGCTCAAGCTGTTTTTTTACAAATGAAAAATAAGAATATACACCTGCACTTTTATATACCTTTTTTCCCTGTGTATATACCTTTATTCCTTTATTCTGAAATGCTTTAATATACTCACTTTCAGCTACATCTGATATAAGCACAAACTCTATGTCCTTATACTTTATAAGCTGCTTTAAGAAATCATTAAGATACATTCCAACTCCGCTGGGTCTGCTGCCAAGCGTCCTTGCATCAATCGCTATCTTCATAACCATCCTCTGATTCTATATATTATGCTGGCAAAACTATTCACCGCCTCATTCCCTGTTAAAATGCATGTTTATCGAGTAACTGTACAAGCCTTCCTGCCGACTTTTCCCATGAATACAAAGAAAGCACCTTGTCTGCTGCTTCCTTTTCCTTATCCACATTACTGCTGTCTAACAACTCTTCAAGATTAACCTCTGGCTTCTGGCAGTTTATATACAGGGCTGCCCCATCATATATCTCGTGAAGCACAGGAATATCTCCAAGAATAATACGTGCTCCCATACATAACGCCTCCATCGGAGGTATGCCAAAGCCTTCATAGATTGAAGGAAAAACAAACGCCCTGCAGTATTTCATAAGTGCCCTTGCCTCAGCATCCTTAGCATATCCAACAAGCACTATATTAGGCAGCTTCTCTATTCCGGATCTGTCCCCTAGAGAACGTCCTGCTATAACATAAGTGGTATCAGGGTGCTTCTTAGCATTTTCAAGTATCCACCTAAGATTCTTATTAGGTGCCAGAGAAGCTAGGTAGAAGTAATACCTTCCCCTTTTTATTCTCGTTGCATACCTGTCAAATATGCTCTCATCAACATTTTCTATATTAAAATGCTGCCATCCGTTACCAGCTACTACGATATCAGGATTCTTAAGCCTGTAATTATCTATTATTTCCCGCTTAGAGAACTGACTTACGGTTAGTATTGCGTCTGCTTTCTTAAATGCCTTAAGATACATAAGCCTTCTGAACAATATTTCATGCCAGTCACCCGGTTCTGTAAAGAAGCCCGGATGTGTCTTAAAGGCTATATCATGTACTGTAACTATGCCGTTCTTCATAAAAAGAGAAACCTCATTACACAGGTATACAGGCTTAGCCTTCTGTTTATTAACATAATGCTGGAAGGTGAGCTGTTCCCACTTTCTTCCTGCCCTTCCCTTAAGTATGACTATTGGGATGTTCTCATAGTTTGTTTTATAACTGTTAATCTGTGCTGAGGTTCCTTCTGAATCTATCTCTGGTACCGCTATCTCCACCTCGTACGGCTTATCCTTTATCATTCTGTCAAGCTGTGCAGTTATCTGTCTTGCGTATCTTTGAACGCCTAGAACCTGTCCATATAAAAAGCTGCCATCAATAATATATTTCATAACAATTTCCTTTTCACACCAGCCCCGGTTTTTACCAGTTATCTGCGTTCGCCAGGCTTGTACGTTGGAACGAACTCTTTAACAAGTATCTTAACCGCTGCTGCGTCCTCACTATATGCTGTTTCTTTAAGCTGCTCTAACTTTTCCTCAAAATCCTTCTTTTCAAACTCAATAGGTCTGCCTATATGAATAAGCTTATTATCTGTATCCTGCAATCCTTCCTCAGCCATAAGAAGCTCTTCGTACAGCTTTTCACCTGGTCTTAATCCTGTGTACTTAATCTCCATATCTACTCCGAGTGTATAGCCGGAAAGACGTATAAGATTCTTTGCAAGATCATCTATCTTTACAGGATCTCCCATATCAAGTATAAATATTTCTCCACCTCTGGCATAAGCTCCTGCCTGAATAACTAAGGAAACTGCCTCAGGTATAGTCATAAAATATCTTATGATATCAGGATGGGTAACTGTTACCGGTCCTCCAGCAGCAATCTGCTTCTTAAAGAGTGGTATAACAGAACCATTGCTTCCAAGCACATTACCAAAACGAACTGCTACGAATTCTGTAGCTGATATTCCATTGTAATACTGGATAATCATTTCACATATACGCTTTGTAGCTCCCATGATATTAGTTGGATTAACTGCCTTGTCTGTACTTATCATAACGAATCTCTTCGTACCATACTTATCCGCCATACGGGCAAGATTCCACGTACCGGCAACATTGTTCTTAACTGCCTCATTAGGGCTGTCCTCCATAAGCGGCACATGCTTGTGCGCTGCTGCATGATATACAATATCCGGTCTGTAATGCGAGAATATCCATTCAAGCCTTGTATTATTTCTTATTGAACCGATAAGAGTAACCACATTAGCCCCCGGACAGTTCATTTTCAATTCCTGCTGTATATCATATGCGCTGTTCTCATATATATCGAATATAATAAGGCACTTAGGATTGTGCTTAACAAGCTGTCTGCAAAGCTCTGAACCTATTGAACCGCCTCCACCTGTTACAAGCACTGTCTTTCCTGACACATAGCCTAATATAGACTCCACATCCACCTTGATAGGATCTCTTCCAAGAAGGTCATCGACATCTACATTTCTTATATCCTGGACATTAATCTCTCCGTCCATCATCTGGTACACACCAGGTATAATCTTTAAGTTACAGTTAGTTTCCTTGCATATATTAAGAATAGCTCTTTTAGTATCCTGTGACGCAGAAGGAATCGCAAATATAATCTCATCTATATCGTAATATCTTGCAAATTCCTTTATCTGGTTTCTTGTACCAACTATCTTTACGCCTCTTATATACTTTCCAACCTTCTTTGCATCATCATCTATAATGCACACTACCTTGGAATTATCAAGATATCTGGAGTTGGCTATTTCCCTCATAAGCACATTGGCTGCCTCGCCAGCGCCTATTATCATTATCTTTACCTGCTCTGAGGTATGTCTATATTCCTGAAGTACTGTTCTTATCATTCTATACATAAAACGGCTCGCGCACATTACAACTATAAGAAATACACCAGTCATAAAATAACAGGCTCTTGGAAGCATTTCTCCCATAACTGCCGTAAGGCTTATATGAACACCTTCGGCTACAATACAGGCCTCAACTATCTTATACAGCTCTGCTATACTTGCGTACTGCCATAGACTATGATACATCCTGAAGCACCAGAATATAATAAGTGTAACTATTGTAAATGGTATCCAGGTATCCTTAAAGCTGTCTATATACTGAGGTTCAATCGCAGCAAAGTCTACATTAAATCTCATGACAAGTGAAAGCAGCACACTTCCATTTATAAGAATAATATCAGTAATTATAAGAAAAAAACGTCTTACAATTAGCTGAAGTTTATCTTTTCTTGTTTCTCCCATATTTAACCTCTTTCCTGCTTATCCATAAGCCCAGCTATCGTTCCGGCTCCATAGCTTACATGAAGCATAAGAAACAATACTGGAAGCAGGATATTTGTAATATTTCTCTTCTTCGCTGCCTTTATTGAGGCTGCTGCTGCCATAGTACAGGCAAGTGTTCCATATAATACCCACATAATTACCGTAAGATGGGCAATTAGATTCCTAAGCTTTCCAGCCACTGACTCTCTTTTGGCTATTCCAAGCCCCAACAAGGCTGCTATTGAAGATATAATTGCCAAAACGAATGCAAATGGCACGAAGTGATATATACTTAAACACCCCGGGCACACCTTCGCTGTCCTGCCTATCCAGAAGCCATTGGCATATTTCTGCTTAAGCATACTACAAAGACTGTTCCTGGTATACTGATACGATATAATATCAGGATCAAAACACAGCTTAAAGCCTGCCTTTCTCATCCTGTAATGCATCTCATTATCCTCTGTTCTTACAAGCTCTTCATTAAAGAACCCGACTTTATCAAACACCTCTCTTCTGTACGCTGCATGGAACAACGACTTGACATAGGTTTTTCCAGGATTATTTCTATAAGCTGCTATACTTGAACCAAACATGCTACTCTCCGCTAACAGCAGCGTTTCCTTAAATGGTGTTGGCTTATCTATTATATTAGGTCTCTGGCCTCCACATATATACTCACCTGTATTAAGAACTGCAACGTTCTTACTTACAAAGTCATCTGGTATAACAGCATGCGCATCGACCTTTATTATCGCCTCTCCCTTATATTCCCTTAAGGCAACATTCCACCCGCTTGGCAGCGTTCTTTTAGGATTATCCAGAACAACTATTCTGTTGAACTCCTCCTCGTTTTCCTTTGCATATTCAAGCATAGCACTTTTCGTCTTATCCTGTGATGCTCCATCTACCAGCAGTACCTCCATAAGCTTATGGTCATAGTCCTGTCTTTTTATGCATTCAAGTATATTATTAATGCTGTTTTCCTCATTGTATGCGATAACACACATAGTTATAAACAACTTGTCCATCTTACATTATCCCCTTCTTCTTCCTGTTCTTCCAGTTACAGAAAGTCTGTCATTGCCTGTTACTGATGTAAAAGTATCCCATAATACCCTACAGTCCTCAACAAATCCAAACTTCTTTAATGCCTCAAGATTATACTGCATCTTGGCAGGAAGCACTTCATTAACATATGCAGCCGATGGATCCTTGGCGCTGGCAAGTATCTTGTCTTCATCCTTATAAGCTATGCTGGTTCTTGAAGTAAGACCTGCTGGCAGTAAAAGTGTCGCATACATCTCATTGGTATACTGCTTCACATACTCCGGCACCTCTGGTCTTGTCCCCACTAGGGTCATATCGCCCTTAAGAATATTAAATAACTGGGGGAACTCGTCAGCCCTTATTTTTCTTAGCATTCTGCCTACTCTTGTTATTCTGTCATCATTATCAACTGTCACAGAGGCTCCAAGCTTAGGTGCATTCACAACCATAGTACGGAACTTATATATCTTAAATATCCTTCCATACTGTGTAACTCTTTCCTGCCTGAAAAATACCGGACCCCTTGAATCAAGCTTTATAAGTGCCGCTATAACCAGCATAGGAACTGCAAGCACCACAAGCATAATAGATGCCACTACCACATCAAAGATTCTTTTTAACCTTAGTGAACCCCTTCGTTCTTTTATAATATTGTAATATTTTCTGACTTCTCTTGTACGCATCATACGTGGAAGTCCATTCCATGTTCTAAGCTGCATATTAATCCTCTTGTTTTCGTGACTCTGATTATATTTATCCTTCTATATGTGCTGTGCACAGTTATATTTATAGTTATATTACACAGTCCTCTTAATACTGTTAAAGTTCTCTATAATATATTCCACCTGCTCATCTGTAAGCTTTGTATGCAATGGAAGTGTAACCTCATTATGATACATCTCATAGGAGGCTGGATAATCCGCAATATCAAAGCCCAGCTTCTTATATGCCGTATGCATAGGAAGCGGCTTATAATGCACATTAGCTGACACTCCATTCTCAGCCAGCTTAGTTATGAATTCATTCCTTGCCTCTGTATCCCTTCCTAGAAGGCGTACAAGGTAAAGATGTCCGCTGGAGGTATATTCATCTGTATAATGTTCAAGATATTCTATATCTGATGACTGAATACCCTCGTTATACATGCCTATTATCTGCTTTCTTCGTTCAAGCAGGCCTGCATATCTTTCCATCTGCACAAGCCCTATGGAAGCAACTATGTCTGTCATATTGCACTTATACAAAGGCGCAACTATATCGTACTCCCATGCTCCAAGCTTAGTCTTTGCAAGTGCATCCTTAGATTGTCCATGTAGTGACATAAGCATAATATTTTTATATATTTCCTCATCATCTACACCGGGAAGCTTTCTCCATACAAGTCCGCCACCCTCACCTGTTGTAAAGTTCTTTACAGCATGGAATGAAAAAGAAGTAAAATCAGCACATTCACCACTCATAAGTCCTTTACGGCTTGCACCATATCCATGTGCAGAATCTGCAAGTATCAGCACTCTTCCAAGAGCCTCCTGATATTCTGAGGCTGGCTTAAAGAGGTTTCTCTTTCTTTCCAGAATATCTCTTATTCTATCGTAATCAACCATAACACCTGCAATATCTACTGGAATAACAGCCTTAGTATTCTTAGTTATGGCAGCCTCTAACGCATCATAATCCAGATGGTAGGTGCCTTTTTCTACATCTATAAGCTTAAGTCTGGCACCAACATGGCATACAACACTTGCTGAGGCGGTATAAGTATATGCTGGTACAATAACCTCATCTCCAGGTCCTATATCAAACAATCTGAGTGCTGTTTCCATGCAGGCCGTTGCTGAATTAAGACATGCGCCTCTGTTAGTATGAGTAAACTGTGCCATCTGTCTTTCCAGCTCCTTCGTCTTTGGTCCTGTTGTTATCCAGCCTGACCTTAGCACCTCTCCAACTGCCTGTATTTCTCTCTCTGTCATATCTGGTGGTGAAAATGGTATATTCATCCTTTTTGTCATTATTAACCTGATACCTCTTTTCTATACATTACATTCTATACTCTTGTTTATGTCTTTTAGCCTGACTGCATATGCCAGTGCTATTAACGGGACTCCG
This sequence comes from uncultured Lachnospira sp., assembly GCA_934358235.1. GTDB lineage: Bacteria > Bacillota > Clostridia > Lachnospirales > Lachnospiraceae > Lachnospira. Next base: position 7,271 of record CAKRKK010000011.1, on the reverse strand, counting down.
TACTCTTAGCCGCAGTAGTCTGTGTTCCCGCTGCCGGCTCTGCCGCCGTTGGTTCTTCTGCCGTTGGCTCTGTTGCTGATGACCCCTTTGTCATCGCCGGGAAGGAATAGGTCACATCCCCTGCTGTGTTAGGGATAGCTACTGTGTAACTTACATTATTATATCCCGACTGTGATAATGTAATCGTCTTGTTGCCGCTTGTCTTACTAAATGTACATGGAATAATACCTATGTATACACTATCTACATAAAGTGCAGCTCCCTCCGGAGCAGTTATTTTAACGTTATAACCACTTGTAAGACTTGCTGCTGTCGTTTTAGCTGTACTCGAAGACGTAGCTGTCGAGCCTGTCGATGTCATATCTATAACCTTAGTCTTATAATCAGAATTGACCACAAAGGTTTCTGTATATGTTGTGTAATGATTAGCCTGAAGTGTAACTGTATGCTGTCCATAGCTAAGGCTTACCGGCTTAGAATAGTCAACCTCACTTCCATCTATTGTCATAACAGCACCTGCCGGTGTTACAGAGAAATTAACAGTTCCCTTTTTAGCTGCTGGAAGCGTATACTCTGAGAAGTCTAATACTGTTGTATCATCCTTTCTTATCGAAACCTTCTTAGTAGCCTTCATATCTCCACTCTGTATTTCCACATCATAGCTGCCAACTGGTGCCGTAATCATCATATTCCCGCTAACCTTATGAAACAGCCTGCTGCCTAAGGTTATATATCCCCCCTCAAATGCATCCACACCTGTAAGCTCGATATATCCATGTCCGTTATCAACTGTTATTGAATACAGCTTATTGCCTATGCCTCTTAAGGTGAGTGTGTCCTCCTTAACAAGCTGTGCCAGACTAATCTGTTCATCTCCTGACTTTATAAGCAGATAACCTGTATATGTAAGCTCTGTCTGACCTATTGTTATGCTCTTCTTAGCCTCATCAAAGGTTATGTCCGATATATCATTTCTTTCCCATGCATCCTTTGAACCATATATCTTTAATGCTTTACCAGCCTTATTGCAGTAAACATCATATATTTCACCCGGCTGCATTACTGCTGCCGCTTTTATCTTTCCATAGGCATCCTGTATATCCGTACCGCCTGTATATATTACTGAATATTCTGTCCCTGATTCAACATCAACAAAATGCATATTCTTAAGAGTTGTATCTACCGAAACCAGCATTCCCACCAAGGTCCTGTCATCCGTATTATTCGCTATATCTGATATATTGCCCTTCTTAGGTGCCGGTGTAATTGCGCTTCCTGGTATAACCGTCACGCCACTCTTATCAGACGAACACCCTGCTGCACACACAACAACAATGGCAGCAAGCATAAATGCTGCCATTCCTTTAACGTGTCTGCCAAGCTGCCTGCACTTTAATATTCTATTAATTCCTTTATATATATTACCTATATGTATATTGCTCATTTTATAATTACCTGTTTATACTAACTTATATGTGTATTACACACCTGTAACCATCTGTTTATATTTATAATTATTATTTCAAGACTTTTACTGCCTTTAAAAGGCTTTCAAGCCGGCATAACCTACATTATTACTTTTTATATTTAAAATAAGATATACCTATCTGAATTTTACCACACACAGCATATTTTATCAATCAATTCTCTTTTTCTTCCATTCTGTTCAATGACTTTCCTTATTTTTTCCACATTTTTCTCCGGAATCCATGACTTGTTGGAATTAATATACTGATTAATTATCTTCCAGAACTTTTCGGGATACGACAGCAACACCAATAACAGATTCATCTCCTCATCACTTAAAGGACATATTCTGTCATACTCATCTACAAGCCTGTAGAATATTCTGCCATCCCAGTTATACTTTTCCATAACCTTTCGTACAAACTGGTATAAATCACTAATCTGGCACTCATTCTTATATTTATCGAAATTAACTACATAGGTATTCTTCCCATTAACAAGAACATTATGGTATGTATAACTGCCGTGGGATATTTCCATATCCTGTGCCGCCTTTATTAAACGTCCGCTAAATTCTTCACTTGCAAGCCTTTCACAGGCTATGCACGCCTCATCATAAAAGCTCTCTATATTATTAAATGCAATCTGCTCAAAATCCTGTCTGCGTTTCCTCTGCTTCAGATAGTTATGTGCCTTCTTTAACTCACGCGTATGCCTTGTATACATTTTTCTCAATTCGGTTTCATCCTGTCTATTATTTTGACACGCTATAAGCTCTGTTTCCACCTGTTCTAAAGCCACCTTCCTCAATGCCAGATGCATATTGGCCATTTCTGCTATTGCCCTGCACATATCACTTTCTTCCCTTACATTACTTTCCCTTGCATCATACCAGTTCTTCATAATATATTTTCTTCCGTCCTCATCTTCTGATATAAGTCCGCCCTCCCGGTTGCGTACATAAGTATCTGTACAACAGTAACCGGCATCTGTAAGCAGACTTGTTATCCTGTTTTCTCTCTCATAATATTTATCTGCCTTCTCACACTGGATAAAAAGCTTATATCCCTTATCGGTAGCTGCTATAATCCCGCCACGCCCTCTTACTATCCGTTTTATAGCTATATCATACTGCTCTAATACCTTTTCTGACTTCTCATTCACAGATAACAACCTCCCATTAATCCTACTTATCATATGTGGCAGTTCCATTAAAAATGCATGTCCACTAGACGTTAATATCTTTTTTTGATAAAATTATGATACTTATGTATGTGCGTTGTAACCCAATCCTGCTGATGGGCACAGACTTTAAAGTTATTGGGATTCACACGCCGGATTGGAGATTGTATGAGTGAGTTCAGAATAGACTTACCAGAGGATGTTGCATTTATAATAAACACTATTGAAAAAAACGGACATCAGGCGTACGCTGTCGGCGGCTGCGTGCGTGATACAATAATGGGAACCACCCCCAACGACTGGGATATAACAACAAGTGCTCTCCCTGAGGAGGTCAAGTCCCTTTTTAATAAGACAATAGATACTGGAATACAGCATGGTACTGTGACAGTTATGCTGCATTCAGTTGGATATGAAGTAACCACCTACCGTATTGACGGAGATTATCTTGATGGCAGACACCCTTCCTGTGTGGAGTTCTCTGACAGGCTTACGGATGACCTTTGCAGACGCGACTTTACTATTAACGCTATGGCATATAATGACCGCACCGGACTGGTGGATGAATATGGTGGAATAGCTGATATTAACAACAAGGTTATCAGATGTGTAGGCAATCCTGTTGAACGCTTCACAGAGGATGCTCTGCGCATGATGCGCGCTATACGTTTCAGTGCCCAGCTTGGCTTTTCTATTGAATCGAATACCTACCAGGCTATTGAACAGTTAAGTAAAAATATACAGAAGGTCAGCATGGAAAGAGTATGTGTTGAGCTTAAGAAAACTCTTATGTCAGCTAATCCTGATTTCTGCGGATTGTATGGTTCAACCAGCCTTTTTAAGGACATTCTTCCACAATTGCACGAAAGCTTTACCGCCCGCTATGCTAAAAGAATATTATTAACCTGTAAATATACAGAAAACGAGCTGCCTTTAAAGCTCGCTGCCTGCCTTTCTAATGGCACACCTGAGGATGCACGTAATACTCTGCGCCATCTGAGAATGGACAACAAAACTATTGATACCGTGGTCAGGCTTCTTACTCATTGCAAAACACCTATTGAAGAAACCGAGCCTGCCATAAGAGAAGCACTGCATACATATGGACGTGATATATTTAACCTTATTATAAAATATGAAACTGCTGTTATTAAAGCTAGTGAGGAGGTTACCTTTATATCAAACCCCGGCAGATTAAAACATCTTATGACTCTTAAGCGTATGTCTGAGGAAATTCTTTCCCGTGGTGACTGCTTTACTATTAAAGACCTTGATATTACCGGTCTTGACCTTATTGAATATGGTCTTAAGGGCACACAGATAGGTGATACTCTTAATTATCTGCTTGAAATAGTTATCGAAAACCCTAAGCTAAACGATAAAGCCACTCTTATTGGTCTTCTGGATATGAAATAATTACAAATAATATATTTACTGTGTTATTTAATACTATTAGTGTAAAAATCCCCAGCCTGCAGTCGCGCAGTCTGGGGATTCCTGTATTACACACAGATTAATTCTTTTTATTATCCTCGTAGGTTTTCTTTCCTTCGGCAATTCCAGCTTTAATACCTGCAATAGCAGCTACTGCAACCTCTTTTCCAACTCTTGCTGCTTCCTTTCCTGCCTTAACAGTTTCTTTAGCAACCTCCTTGCCAACCTTTGCAGCCTCATTAGCCGCTTTCTTAGCTTTTTCTTTTATTTCATCCATGTCTATATCCTGAGCTGTCTTATCACCAGCTCTTTCCTTTCCGCTATCAGGATTAGCTAATGCAGCCTGGGCTGCTGCCAGCCTTGCTATTGGCACTCTGAATGGTGAACAGCTTACATAATCAAGACCTGCCTTATGACAGAACTCTATACTTGCCGGATCACCACCATGCTCTCCACATATTCCGCACTTCAGCTCTGGACGGGTTCTTCGTCCCTTCTCTACAGCCATCTTAACAAGCTGTCCGACTCCATTCTGGTCAAGTCTTGCAAATGGATCTGATTCATATATCATGCTCTTATAATAAGAATCAAGGAACTTTCCTGCATCATCTCTTGAGAAACCAAATGTCATCTGTGTAAGATCATTCGTTCCAAATGAGAAGAATTCAGCCTCCTCTGCCACTTCATTGGCAAGCAGTGCCGCTCTTGGAATTTCAATCATAGTACCTATCTTATATCTGATATCTGAATTCTTTTCCTTCTTAACCGTCTCTGCTTCTTCTACAACAATATCCTTTACATACTTTAATTCCTTTTTCTCACCAACAAGAGGTATCATAATCTCAGGTATTATATCATAGCCCTTTTCCTCTGATACTTCTATGGCAGCCTCCATAACAGCTCTTGTCTGCATTCTGGCTATTTCTGGATAAGTTACTGAAAGACGGCATCCCCTATGTCCCATCATTGGATTAAATTCATGAAGTGCTTCACACTTTGTCTTAACCTCTTCTACTGTAAGTCCCATGTCCCTTGCAAGGGCCTCTATATCCTCTTGTGCAGTTGGTACGAATTCATGAAGTGGTGGATCGAGATACCTTACAGTCATTGGTCTTCCTTCAAGAGCTTCATACATAGCCTTAAAGTCTGCCTTCTGGAATTCTCCTATTGGTTTAAGTGCCTCTACTCTCTGTTCTACTGTATCAGAAAGTATCATCCTTCTAAACTTAGGTATTCTGTCTTCACCAAAGAACATATGCTCTGTCCTGCAAAGTCCTATACCCTGTGCACCTAACTCAACCGCCTTCTTAGTATCTGCCGGTGTATCTGCATTAGTTCTTACTCCAAGTCTTCTATATTCGTCAGCCCAACCCATAAGTCTTTCAAAGTTACCACTTATAGTTGCTGCAACTGTCTTTATATCACCTTTATATATTCTTCCTGTTGAACCATCCAGAGAAATATAATCGCCCTCTTTAAAGGTATATCCTCCAAGTGAAAATTCTCTGGCTTCCTCATCTATCGTTATAGCTCCACAGCCTGATACACAGCATGTTCCCATACCTCTTGCAACAACAGCCGCATGTGATGTCATGCCGCCTCTTACAGTAAGAATACCCTGTGAAGCATGCATACCTTCAATATCCTCTGGTGAGGTTTCAAGTCTGACAAGAATAACCCTCTCTCCTTTTCCACCTTTTCCAAGCTCTTTAGCTTCATCAGCAGTAAATACAACTTTACCTGCCGCAGCACCTGGTGATGCTGGAAGTGCCTCACCTATAACCTCTCCATTCTTAAGAGCCTCAGCATCAAACATAGGATGAAGCAGTTGATCAAGTGACTTCGCATCTATTCTCATAACTGCTTCCTGTGGTGTAATCTTTTCCTCATCCACAAGATCGCAGGCTATCTGTATAGCTGCCTGTGCAGTTCTCTTACCATTTCTTGTCTGCAGAAAGTATAGCTTGCCTTCTTCTATAGTAAACTCCATATCCTGCATGTCCTTGTAATGATTCTCCAGCTTCATGGCAAGCTCCATAAACTGTGCATAACACTCTGGCAGATCCTGTTCAAGCTGTGAAATCGGCTGTGGTGTACGGACACCTGCAACCACATCCTCTCCCTGTGCATTAATCAGATACTCGCCATATATTCCCTTCGCACCTGTTGATGGATTTCTTGTAAATGCAACTCCTGTACCTGAGGTTTCACCCTTATTGCCAAATACCATAGTCTGTACATTAACCGCCGTTCCCCAATCTCCCGGAATATCATTCATTCGTCTGTATACAATAGCTCTTGGATTATTCCATGAACGGAATACCGCTTTAACAGCCTCCATAAGCTGTACTTTAGGCTCCTGTGGAAAATCTTCTCCCTTAGACTCTTTATAGAAGGCTTTAAATCTTGTAACAAGCTCCTTCATATCATCAGCAGTCAATTCCGTATCATACTGAACACCCTTTGATGCTTTCACTTCATCTATAATCTTTTCAAACTCTGATTTAGATACTTCCATAACTACATCTGAAAACATCTGTATAAATCTTCTATAAGAATCATATGCAAACCTTGGATTACCGGTCTTTGCAGCAAATCCCTCTACTGCGGCATCGTTAAGTCCAAGATTAAGAATCGTATCCATCATACCCGGCATCGAAGCCCTTGCTCCTGATCTTACTGAAACAAGCAGCGGATCGCTGTTATCCCCGAACTTCTTTCCATTATACTCCTCTAACCATGCAAGCCCCTCAGATATCTGTACCTGTATTTCCTCCGATATCATCTGCCCATTATTATAATAGTCCGTACAAGCTTCTGTTGTAACCGTAAAGCCCTGTGGTATCGGCATGCCAAGACCTGTCATTTCAGCAAGATTAGCACCCTTTCCTCCTAACAATGCCCTCATAGAGGCATCTCCTTCAGAAAATCTGTAAACCCATTTGTTCATAAGTTTCCCTCCATTCAAATACCCAGTTAATAAGTTCCATACAAATTTATCATTGTTAAAATTATAACATAGTCTTATCAATTAAGCAATAAGCTTGTACGGATTTTTATACATATAGTATGATTATATTCAATAAATGGAAAAATATTCATTCGGGCTTAATTGTTGTTTAATTCACTTATCTCATATTAACAAAAAGAATTATAAATAATATTATAATATAAAAATAGCTTCTAAT